>NZ_JAYFNG010000023.1:0-86714 GCF_034933565.1 Raineyella sp. | reverse complement strand
CACAAAACAACATATTGTGATGTCGACACTAAAAATAGTGCCATTGGCATTGACTAAACAAAGCACACTGTTGAGTTCTCAAACATCGGACACACACCTCACCACCCCGGAACAACCCGGAGCCGCTCGGGGCGACCAGATTTACTTTACTCGATGATCTTCGCCAAGTCAAATCCGACTTTTTTAGATCTTCGAGCCCTGACCGCCATCTCTGATGGTCAGGATCGCTGTTCCGGTTTCCCGTCCCACCGACTCGACTTACTTTAGTGAGTTCCTCATCCGGAGTCAAATCCGGACGTTTCCTTCACTCGCATTTCCGAATGCCCCAGCAACCCCCGAAAGGCCTGCCTGAAATCAATTCCGAAAATACTTGAGTCGCTTACCAGGAATGCTCTTTCGAACAGTTTCTGCGAAAAGCAACTCCCCCACCATAGAGAGGAGGCCTGCCGGAGTCAAATCCGGCCGACTTCCCCCGGTCGACCTCCTGGGCTGTGTCGGCATGCCGACGGGCCCACAAGAGCAGACCCCACCCGGTCCAGAGGATCGGGCGGAAGGTGAAGGCCCCGGTCCCGGCCCCTCTTGCGAGGGCCCGTTCCCAACAGGGCTTGATGAACAATACGCGTACGGAACGAGAACGTCAAACCGGCGGTGGGTGACACACGTCACCCACCGCCGGTTCGACAGAGCCCGCCGGTTCGACGGAGCCGAGGATCCCGACCCGGAGGATCGTGGGTCAGCCGCGCTGGACGGCCACCCCGCCGATGGTCTTCTTGCCACGGCGGGCGACGACGTAGGTCCCGTGGAGCAGGTCCGCCGGGGTGAGGCGCGCCTCGGCGTCGGTGACCTTGGTGTTGTTGATGTAGGCCCCGCCCTCCTGGATCGCCCGTCGGGCGGCCGACCTGGAGGCCACCACCCCGGCGGTCTCCAGGACGTCGACCACCGTGGGAAGGTCCTCCCCGGTGGGCATCGGCCGGAGCGAGATGTCACTCAGCACGTCCTGGAGGGTACGGGCGTCCAGGTCGGCGAGGTCGGAGCGCCCGAACACCGCTTCGGCCGCAGCGATCGCCCGTCGGGTCTCGGTCTCGCCGTGGACCAGGGTGGTGACGTCGTCGGCCAGCGCGTGCTGGGCGGCCCGCTTCCACGGCTCCCGGTGCAGGCTGTCCTCGAGCTCGGCGATCTCCTCGGGACTGCGCGCGGTGAAGACCTTCACGTAGTCGATCACCTTCTCGTCCTCCGCGTTCAGGAAGAACTGGTGGAACGAGTACGGGCTGAGCATCTCCGGATCGAGCCAGATCGCCCCGCCCTCGGACTTGCCGAACTTCGAGCCGTCCGCCTTGGTGATCAGCGGGGTCGACATGGCGTGCACATGGTCGCCGTCCGAGCGCCGGATCAGCTCCACCCCGGCGGTGAGGTTGCCCCACTGGTCATTGCCACCGGTCTGCAGGGTGATCCCGTACTCCCGGTGCAGGTGTCGGTAGTCCATCGACTGCAGCAGGACGTAGGAGAACTCCGTGTAGGAGATCCCGGACTCCAGCCGGGAGCGCACCACCTCGCGGGCCAGCATCCGGTTCACCGGGAAGTGCTTGCCGATGTCGCGCAGGAACTCGATGATGTTCATCGTCGAGGTCCAGTCGTAGTTGTTCACCACCCGGGCGGCGTGCGGCCCCTCGAAGTCCAGGAACCGGCTGACCTGGGAGCGGATCTTCTCCGTCCACTCCCGTACGGTCTCCTCAGGGTTCATCACGCGCTCCCCCACCTGCCGGGGGTCACCGATCATCCCGGTGGCCCCCCCGACCAGCAGGAACGGATTGTGCCCGGCCTCCTGGAGCCGCTTGGCCAGGATGATCTGTACGAGGTTGCCGATGTGGATCGAGGCGGCGCTCGGATCGAAGCCCACATAGAAGTTGACGGGCCCGGCCTCGAGGTGGTCCCGCAGGGCCTCCTCCTGGGTCGTCTGGGCCACCAGGCCCCGCCACTTCAGCTGATCCAGAACGTTGCTCACAGGGGCCACCCTATCGAGCCAGGAAATCCCGGGCGGAGGCCATCTCGCCGGCCAGTTCGTCGAGCTGGCTCCGCACCGCCGACTCCGCCGTGCCGCCACGGGCCGAGCGGGAGCCGATCGCTCCCTCCACCGAGAGCACCTGCAGCACCCCCTCGCCGAGTTCGGGGGCGATCTGCGGCAGGTCCTCGGGGGTCAGGTCGGGCAGGTCGATGCCGGCCTTCTCGCAGTACCGTACGGCCGCCCCGGCGATCTCATGGGCCTGGGCGAACGGCACCCGCTGGCGGACCAGCCAGTCGGCCACGTCGGTCGCCAGGGAGAACCCGCGGGGGGCGAGCTCCTCCGTACGTTCCGGGTGGAAGGTGAGCGTGGCGACCATGCCGGCCATCGCCGGCACCAGCACCCGCAGCTGGTCCAGGGAGTCGAAGATCGGCTCCTTGTCCTCCTGCAGGTCGCGGTCGTACGCCAGCGGCAGGCCCTTGAGTGTCGCGAGCAGTCCGGCGAGGTTGCCGATCAGCCGGCCGGCCTTGCCCCGCGCCAGTTCGGCGACATCCGGGTTCTTCTTCTGCGGCATGATGCTCGAGCCGGTCGACCAGGCGTCGTCCAGGGTGGCGAAGCCGAACTCGACCGTGCACCAGGTGATGACGTCCTCGCTCAGCCGGGACAGGTCGACCCCGACCTGGGCCAGCACGTAGGCGCACTCGGCCACCTGGTCGCGGGCCGCGGTGCCGTCGATCGAGTTCGCCACCGAGGAGGCGAAGCCCAGGTCCGCCGCGACGGCCTGCGGGTCCAGCCCCAGCGAGGTGCCGGCCAGCGCCGAGGAGCCGTACGGGCTCACCGCGAGCCGCTTGTCCAGGTCCCGCAGCCGGTCGATGTCGCGGACCAGCGGCCAGGCGTGCGCCAGCAGCTCGTGCGACAGCAGGATCGGCTGGGCGTGCTGCATGTGCGTACGCCCCGGCATGGCGACCCCGAGGTGGCGGGTGGCCTGCGACCGCAGCGCCTCGATGACGCCGAGCAGTTCCTCGGCGACGACTCGGATCTCGTCGCGCAGGTAGGCCCGGATCAGGGTGGCGATCTGGTCGTTGCGGGACCGGCCGGCACGCAGCCGGCCGCCGAGCTCCGGGCCGAGGAGGTCCATCAGGCCGCGTTCCAGGGCGCCGTGCACGTCCTCGTCGCTCGGCGCGGGGCCGAACTCGCCGGTGGTCACCCGGCGGTCGAGTTCGTCGAGGCCGGCGAGCATCCCGGTGTGCTCGGCGTCGGTCAGCAGGCCCGCCCGGTGCAGGGCATTGGCATGGGCCTTCGAGCCGGCGATGTCGTAGTGGGCGAGCCGCCAGTCGAACTGGGTGGACTTGCTCAGCGCGAACATCGCCTCGGCCGGGCCGCCGCTGAACCGGCCGCCCCACAGCATGCCCTCGCCGGCGTGGACGGGGCCGGAGGCTGACGTTGCGGCAGTCGCCGGATCGGTGGGCTGGGTCATGGGTTTCCTCCCAGGGAGAGCAGTCGGGCGGCGACGTCCTCGCCGCCGTCGGGGTCACGGGTGATGACGGCGACGGTGTCGTCGCCGGCGATGGTGCCGAGGATCTCCGGCCAGGCCGCGCGGTCCAGTACGGAGGCAAGGTACTGCGCCGCCCCGGGCGGCGTGCGCAGCACCACGAGGTTGGCCGACGCCGCGGCCGAGACCAACACGTCCTGGCACATCCGGGCCAGATGGTCGTCGACCTCCGCCGGTCGGGGCCGCAGCCCCGGCACCGGCCCCTCGTTGGGCACCCGGTAGACGGTCTGGTCACCCTCCCGGACCCGGACCGCGCCCAGCTCGACCAGGTCCCGGGACAGGGTCGACTGGGTGACCACCAGCCCGTCGGCGGCCAGCAGGTCGGCCAGCTGGGTCTGCGAGGCGACCGGTCCGGCGGTGAGGATCTGCCGGATCCGGGAATGGCGGGCCGTCTTCGTCAACGGCCCGCGGGCGGGCTCCTTCAGCGGTGTGTCCATGACTGCGACCTCGACCATCGGGATGACGTCGGTGGGGATGGGGTGAGCGGGAACGGCGTGGGCCGGGGTGACGTCGTGACGGGCGTCAGTGGTCGGCCGCCGCGACCAGCACGCTGAGGACCGCCTTCTGGGCGTGCCGCCGGTTCTCCGCCTCGTCCCAGATCACCGACTGCGGCCCGTCGAGCACCTCGGCGGTGATCTCCTTGCCGCGGTAGGCGGGCAGACAGTGCATCACGATGGCGGCCGGGTCGGCCAGCCCCATCAGCTCGCGGTTGATCTGGTACGGGCGGAACACCGTCTCCCGGCCCTCGCCGGACATCCCCATCGACACCCAGGTGTCGGTGACCATCACGTCGGCGCCCGCCGCGGCTGCGTGCGCGTCGGTGGTGACGGTGATGCTGCCGCCGGTGGTGGCGGCGATCCGCTCGGCGCGGGCGACGATCTGCGGGTCGGGCAGGAAGTCCGCCGGGCCGGCGAGCCGTACGTGCATCCCGGCCAGTGCCATGCCCAGGGCGTACGAGTTGCCCATGTTGTTCGCGGCGTCCCCGAAGTAGCTGAAGGTCAGCCCGCGGGTGTCGCCCTTGTGCTCCCGGATCGTCTGCAGGTCGGCGAGGATCTGGCAGGGGTGGTACTCATCGGTCAGCGCGTTGACGACCGGGACCCCGGCGTACGCCGCCATCTCCTCGATCCGCTCCTGCCCGGCGGTCCGCCAGACGATCGCGGCCACGTGGCGGCCCAGCACCCGGGCGGTGTCGGCGATCGACTCACCGCGGCCCATCTGGGAGCCGGCGGCGTCGATGATCATCGGATGGCCGCCGAGCTCGGTGATGCCGACCTCGAAGGAGACCCGGGTGCGGGTCGAGGACTTGTCGAAGATCACCGCGATCGTACGGCCCTCGAGCGGCCGGCGGGAGGTCGGGTCCGCCTTGAGGGAGGCGGCCAGATCGAGGACCGCGGACTGCTCGGCCGCGGTGAGGTCGTCATCGGCGAGGAAGTGATGCAGGGTCATGTCAGCCTTCCAGCAGGGTCGGGAGTGCGGCGACGAACGAGTCGACCTCCGCGGCGGTGATGATCAGCGGCGGGGCGATGCGCAGCCGGTTGGGACGCGGCGCGTTGATCAGGAACCCCGCCTCGAGGGCGCGGTCGGCCACCGCCGGCGCGATGTCGCGGGCCAGCACGATGCCGCGCAGCAGGCCGGCGCCGGTCACCTCGACGATGTCGGGGTGACCCAGGGCCAGGACGGCCGCGGCGAGGTGCTCCCCCACCGCCCGGACGTGCTCCAGCAGCCCGTCACGCTCGATCACGTCCAGCACGGTCAGGCCGGCCCGGGAAGCCAGCGGGTTGCCGCCGAAGGTCGACCCGTGCGACCCGGGACCGAGCAGATCCGCAGCCGGGCCGACAGCGATGCAGGCCCCGATCGGGATACCGGCACCCAGCCCCTTGGCCAGCGTCACCACGTCGGGGGTGACGCCGGAGGGCAGGTACGACAGCCACTGACCGGTGCGCGCGATGCCGGTCTGCACCTCGTCGATCCACAGCAGGGCGCCGTGTTCGTCGGTGATCCGGCGGGCGGCGCGGAGGAAATCGTCGGGCGCGACGATGATGCCGCTCTCTCCCTGGATCGTCTCCAGCACGACGGCGGCGGTCTCGTCGTCGACCGCCTCGGCCAGCGCGGCCTCGTCGCCGTACGGCACGAAGACGACGCCACCGGGCAGCGGCTCGAACGGCTCACGGTAGGCGGCCTTGGAGGTCAGGCTGACCGCCCCGAGGGTCCGGCCGTGGAAGGAGCCCTCCATCGCGACGATCCTGGTCCGGCCGGTGCGCCGGGTGAGCTTGAAGCCGGTGTCGTTGGCCTCCGAGCCGGAGTTGCAGAGGAACACCCGGGCCGGGATGCCCGGGGCGTTGGCGGTGGCCAGCGCGTCCAGCCGCTCGGAGAGCTCCACCTGCCAGGGGCTGGTGAAGAGGTTGGAGATGTGCGCGACGGTGGCGATCTGGTCGCTGATCGCGGCGACGATGTCGGGGTGGGCATGACCCAGTGAGTTGACCGCGATGCCGGCCAGCAGGTCGAGGTACTCGCGTCCCTCGACGTCCCACACCCGGCAGCCCTCGCCGCGGACCAGGACCCGCTTGGGCGAGCCGAAGTTCTGCATGTAGGCGGCGTCGTAGCGGTCCAGCCATTCGGCCTGACCGATGCTCCCCTGTTCAGTCATCGATGTTCTCCTTGTCGGCGACGACCATCGTTCCCATCCCGGCGTTCGTGAAGATCTCCAGCAGTAGGGCGTGCGGCACCCGCCCGTCGATCACCGTCGCCCGGTTCAGTCCACCGCGGACCGCCCGCAGGCAGGCCTCCATCTTGGGCACCATCCCCGACGCCAGGTCGGGCAGCAGGGCCGCCAGCTCGGAGGCGGTGATCTCGGTGATGATCTCCTCGCTGGCCGGCCAGTCGCGGTAGAGCCCCTCGACGTCGGTGAGGACGACGAGCTTGTCGGCCTTCAGCGCCACGGCCAGCGCCGAGGCGGCGGTGTCGGCGTTGACGTTGAGCACCTGACCGTTGTCGTCAGGGGCGACGGTGGCGACGACCGGGATGCGCCCGGCGTCGATCAGGTCCTGGATCGCCCGGGGGCGGACGTGCACGACGTCACCGACCAGGCCGAGGTCGACCGCCTCCCCGTCGACGCTCACCGTGCGGCGCTCGGCCCGGAAGAGCCCGGCGTCCTCACCCGAGGAGCCGACCGCCAGCGGCCCGTGCTCGTTGACCAGCCCGATCAGTTCCCGGCCGACCTGGCCCATCAGCACCATCCGGACGACCTCCATCGTCTCCGGCGTGGTGACCCGGAATCCGCCGCGGAACTCCGAGGGGATGTCGAGGCGCTTGAGCATCGCCGAGATCTGCGGCCCGCCGCCGTGCACGACCACCGGCCGTACGCCACAGCGGCGCAGGAAGACGATGTCCTCGGCGAAGGCCCGCTGCAGGTCCTCGTTGATCATCGCGTTGCCGCCGTACTTGATCACGATGGTCCGCCCGGTGTAGCGGTCGATCCACGGCAGCGCCTCGATCAGGATGGAGGCCTTCTCCGTCAGGGTCAGCGCGTCGACCGCTTCACTCATGAGGAGTACTCCGCGTTCTCCTTGACGTAGTCGTACGTCAGGTCGTTGGTCCACACCGTGGCGCCGACCGCACCGGCGTGCAGGTCCACCAGGACATCCACCGCCCGGGGATGCAGGTCCACCAGTTCGCGCGGCTCGCCGATCGCGCCGCCGCGGCAGACCATCACGCCGTTGAAGGACACGTCGACCCCGTCCGGCTCGTACGCGGCGCCGGTGGTGCCCAGCGCGGAGAGCACCCGGCCCCAGTTGGGGTCGTTGCCGAAGATCGCGCACTTGAACAGGTTGGAGCCGGTGATCGAGCGGGCCACCAGCAGCGCGTCCTGCTCGGAGGCGGCGTTGACGACGCGGACGGCGATGTCGTGGCTGGCGCCCTCGGCGTCCCCGATGAGCTGCTGGCCCAGGTCGTGACACACCTCGGTGAGGGCCTGCTGGAACGCGTCGGGATCGGGGGTGATGCCGGTGGCGCCGGAGGCCAGCGCCACGACGGTGTCGTTGGTCGACATGCAGCCGTCGGAGTCGAGCCGGTCGAAGGTCAGCCGGGTCGCCTCGCGCAGCGCCGGCTGCAGCCGGTCGGCCGGGACCACGGCGTCGGTGGTGATCACCACGAGCATCGTGGCCAGGCCGGGGGCGAGCATGCCGGCGCCCTTGGCCATCCCGCCGATGGTCCAGCCGTCGACCGTACGGGCGGCCTCCTTGGGGCGGGTGTCGGTGGTCATGATCGCCTCGGCGGCAGCCCGGCCACCGTCGGCGGACAGCTCCGTGGCGGCGGTGGCCACCCCGGCCAGCAACGCCTCCATCGGCAACCGGACGCCGATCAGACCGGTCGAGCAGACGACGACATCACCGGCCGAGACACCGAGCTCCTCGCCGACCTTCTCCGCGGTGCGGTGGGTGTCGGCGAAGCCGTCGGCGCCGGTGCAGGCATTGGCACCGCCGGAGTTGAGGACGACGGCGTCGATCCGTCCGTCGGCGATCGCCTGGCGCGACCAGGTGACCGGGGCGGCGCAGATCCGGTTCGAGGTGAAGACGCCGGCCGCGTCGAAGTGTGGCCCGATGTTGCGGACCAGCGCGAGATCCTGGCTCCCGGAGGCCTTGATCCCTGCGGCGATGCCGGTGGCGGTGAAGCCCTTGGCGGCGGTGACACTCACGGCGCGACTCCGATCAGCGGAAGGCCGGTGGTCTCGGGGAGGCCACAGGCGAGGTTCATGGACTGGATGGCACCACCGGCGGTGCCCTTGGTGAGGTTGTCGATCGCCGTGACGGCGACCAGCCGGCCGGCGTTCTCGTCGACGGTGACGTTGACGTGGACGACGTTGGACCCGACGATCGCGGCGGTGGCGGGCCAGACGTTCTTCGCCAGCAGGTGGACGAAGGGCTCGTCGGCGTAGGCGGCGGCGTACGCGTCGTACGCCTCGTCGGCGCTCACCCCCTGGATCGGCGCGGTGACGGTGGAGAGGATGCCGCGGGGCATCGGGGCCAGCAGCGGGGTGAACGACAGGCTGGGGTGGATCGCGCCGAGGCGGGCCATGTTCTGCAGGATCTCCGGGGTGTGGCGGTGGACGCCACCGACGCCGTACGCGCTGGTGGAGCCCATCACCTCCGACCCGAGCAGGTGCGGCTTGGCCGACCTGCCCGCCCCCGAGGTGCCCGACGCCGACACCACGACGACGTCGTGACCGTCGATCAGGCCGGCGGTCAGCGCCGGCAGCAGAGCCAGGGTCGCGCCGGTCGGGTAGCAGCCGGGGACCGCGATCCGCCTGGTCGTCGCCAGCACCTCGCGCTGACCGGGTAGTTCGGGCAGGCCGTACGGCCAGCTGCCGGCGTGCGGTGTGCCGTAGAACTTCTCCCAGGCCAGCGGATCCTCGAGGCGGAAGTCGGCGCCGCAGTCGACCACGACCGTGCCCGGGTCGAGCTCGGCGGCCACCGCCCCGGAGGTGCCGTGCGGCAGGGCGAGGAAGACGACGTCATGTCCACGCAGGGCCTCGACGGTCGTCGCCTCTATCCGTCGGTCGGCGAGCGGGGTGAGGTGACGCTGGTGCTCACCCAGCGTCGAACCGGCCGACGAACCGGCCGTGAGGGTCCCGATCTCAACATCGGGATGGCCGAGCAGGAGCCGGAGGACCTCCCCGCCGGCGTACCCGGTGCACCCGGCTACAGCTACGCGCAATGACATGCGCATAACTATGCCACAGAATGAATGAATATGCATCGGTCTGGACGACGTCGGTCCGGGACGACGTGATCCGGAGAGGAACCGGGCGGCGCCGCGGGGTCCGGCGGACGGTCAGTACCGTCCGGCGTCGGCGCGGCGCCGGGCGACGTACGCCAGCCAGCCCATCACCGCCGCCAGCGCCGCGTTGACCACCAGGTAGACGACGCCGAACAGTGCGGACCGGCTGGTGGCGTTGACGACCAGCGGGCCGATGGCGATCAGGGCCGCCGCGACGTAGGCCCCGGCGATGCTGCGCGCCAGGACGTACGCCACGACGCCGACCGCCGCCCCCCAGAAGAGGAGGGCGGCCCACAGGCTGACGGAGAAGCTCCCGACGGCCAGCAGCAGGGCGTAGAGCCCGTAGACCAGCCAGGCGACCCTGATGGCGAGGGTCATCGGCTGATCCTGATCGCGGGGGTCGTCGACCCGGGTCTGCTCACGAGGGTCATCGACCGGGCCTGCTCACGAGGATCATGCCCGGAGCTCGGCCCCCAGCTCGGCGGCCGCGGCGACCGCCGCGTCCCGGGCGGCGATCGCTTCCTTGTCCTTCAGCGTCCGGTCGGGCGCCCGGAAGCGCAGGGCGTACGCCAGGGACTTCTTGCCGACCGGGATCTGCTCGCCCTCGTAGAGGTCGAACAGCCGGATCGACTCGAGCAGCTCCCCGGCACCCCGGACCAGCGCGGCCTCGACCGCGGCGGCCGGGACCGTGCTGTCGACGACGAGGGCGACGTCCTCCTTCGCCACCGGGCGGGAGGAGATCTCGGCCACCGTGCCGCCGGCCGGGGCCAGCTCGATCAGCAGGTCGAGATCCAGCTCGGCGGCGCAGGTGCGGGCCGGCAGCCCGTACGCCTCGCAGACCGTGGGGTGCAGCTCGCCGGCGTGGCCGACGACCCGGCCGTCGACCGACAGCTCGGCGCAGCGGCCGGGGTGCCAGGGGGCGACGGTGGCGGCACCGCGGGTCAGTCGCAGGCCCAGCGTCCCTGCCGCGGTCTCGGCGAAGTGCACGGCGTGCACCCAGGAGACCGGCTCCGCCGGCCCGGCCCACCCGGCCCGACGCCAGGCACCGGCCAGGACGCAGGCGAGATGACGGGGCTGCGCGGGCAGGGCGGCCGTCAGCCGGTCGATCTCCTCCTCGGTCGGGCGCCGGTCGACCGCCAGCCGGGGAGCGGCGGGACGCTCCGCGCCGCGGAACACCTCACCCTGCTCGTACAGTGCCAGGTCGTCCAGACCGCGGGAGGTGTTGCGGGCGACGGCGCCGAACAGGCCCGGCAGCAGGGTCGAGCGCATGGCCGGCTGGACGTCGGACAGCGGGTTGGCGAGCCGGACCAGGTCGCGGCGCGGGTCGTCGACCGGCACCCCCATCCGGTCCAGGTCGGCGTCGGCCATGAACGGGAAGCTGAGCACCTCGGTGTAGCCGGCGGTCGGCAGCGCCGTGTCGAGGGCCCGGCGGGCCCGCTGGGACGAGGTGAAGCCCCGGCCGGACGGGGCGGGCGGGAGCACCCCTTCGATGGTGTCCAGGCCGACCTTGCGGCCGACCTCCTCGACGTAGTCGTACGGATCGACGAGGTCGGGGCGCCAGGTCGGCGGGGTGAGGGTGAGCCGGTCACCGTCCCGCTCGACCCGGGTGCCGCCGCCCTGCAGGTAGCGGATCGTCGCCTCCTCGGTGATGTCGGTGCCGAGGATGCGGGCGGGCAGGTCGAGGTCGATGGTCTGCACCGGTGCCGCGGGCACCGTGCCGACCACCGTCTCGGCGGTGTCGAGGGTGGCGCCGCCGAACTCGACGAGCAGTGCGGCGGCCCGGTGGGCGGCCGCGTACGCCGCGTTCGGGTCGACCCCGCGCTCGTTGCGCCGGGCCGCCTCGGAGGCCAGGCCGTGCCGGCGCGAGGTCCGCGCCATCGACAGCATGTCGAAGTTCGCCGACTCGAGGATGATCTCGGTCGTCGTGCCGCGCAGCTCGGTGTGCTCCCCGCCCATCACGCCGGCCAGGCCGATCGGCCCGGAGTCGTCGGTGATCAGCAGGTCGGCGGGATCGAGGGTCCGGGTCACCCCGTCCAAGGTGATCATCGTCTCGCCCGCACTCGCCCGGCGCACCACGATGCCGCCCTGCAGGGTGGCGGCGTCGTACGCGTGCAGCGGCTGACCGGTCTCGAGCATCACGTAGTTGGTGACATCGACACCCAGTGAGATCGGCCGCATGCCCGACAGCGAGAGCCGCCGCTGCATCCAGCGCGGGCTCGGGGCGGCCGGGTCGAAGCCGGTGAGACGCAGGGCGACGAACACCGGGCAGCCCGCGGGGTCCTGCACGGTGACGGGGAAGCCGGCCGCACTGGGGGCCGGGACGTCCCGGTCGATGACGTCGGTGAACGTCGCGCCGGTCGCCTCGGCGGCCTCGCGGGCCAGGCCACGGATCGACAGGCAGTAGCCCATGTCCGGGGTGACGGCGATGTCGAGGACGTCCTCGCGCAGGTGCAGCAGCGGCTCGGCGTCCTGACCCGGGACCAGGGCGTTGCCCTCGTCGTCGGTGGCGCCGAGCACGATGATGCCGTGCCCGCCGTCGTCCCCGAGGCCCAGCTCGGCGCTGGAGCATATCATCCCGTCGGAGAGGTGGCCGTACGTCTTGCGGGAGGCGATGGCGAAGTCGCCCGGCAGCACCGCGCCCGGCAGCGCCACCACGACGAGGTCGCCGGCGACGAAGTTGTGGGCGCCGCAGATGATGCCGCGATTGCCGGTCTCGGGGTCGTTGTGCGCGCCGACGTCGACATGGCACCAGTTGATGACCTTGCCGTTCTTCTGCGGCGTCTTCTCCAGGTCCAGCACCCGCCCGACCACGACGGGGCCGGTGACGTCGGCGCCGGCCGACTCGACCTGCTCGACCTCGTGGCCGTAGGTGATGAGTTCCTCGGCGAGCTCGCGGGCCTCGAGGGCCTCGGGCAGCGCGACGTACTCGCGCAGCCAGGACAGCGGGGCCTTCATCGGGCACCTCCCAGGAGAGAACGGCTGAAGCGGATGTCGCCCTCGATCATGTCGCGCATGTCGGCGGCGTCGTTGCGGAACATCAGGGTCCGCTCGATCCCCATCCCGAAGGCGAAGCCGGAGTGGACGTCGGGGTCGATGCCGGCGGCGCGCAGCACCCGCGGGTTGACGACGCCACAGCCGCCCCATTCGATCCAGCCCTCGGAGTTGCAGGTGCGGCAGGGGTGGTCCGGGTCACCGACGGACTCGCCGTGGCAGACGAAACACTCGAGGTCGACCTCGGCGCTCGGCTCGGTGAACGGGAAGTAGTTGGGCCGCATCCGGGTCTTCACGTCGCCGAACATGGCCCGGGCGAAGTGCTCCAGGGTGCCGCGCAGGTGGGCGAAGGTGATGCCCTTGTCGATGCAGAGCCCCTCGACCTGATGGAAGACGGGCACGTGGGTCGCGTCCAGCTCGTCGGCCCGGTAGACCTTGCCCGGGCAGACGACGTAGATGGGGGGCTCGCGGTCGAGCATCGTCCGCACCTGCACCGGCGAGGTGTGGGTGCGCAGCAGGGTGTTGTTCTCGACCGGGGCGAGGTAGAGGGTGTCCTGCATCTGCCGGGCCGGATGGTCGGCGTGCAGGTTGAGGGCGTCGAAGTTGACCCACTCGGCCTCGGCCTCCGGCCCTTCGGCGATCTCCCAGCCCATCGCCACGAAGATCTCCGCGACCCGGTCCATCAGGCCGGTGATCGGGTGGACGGCGCCGGCCGGGGCCAGTTCGACGGGCAGGGTGACGTCCACCCGTTCCTCGGTGAGGATGCGCTCGAGCTCGGCGGCGCGGACGATCTCCTCGCGCGCCTTGAGGGCCTTGTTCACCTCGCCGCGGGCCCTGCCGATCCGCTGACCGGCCTCCTTGCGGGCCTGCGGTGGCAGCGCACCGATCTCCCGGTTGGCCAGGGCGAGGGGGGAACGGTCACCGGTGTGGGCGATGCGCGCCGCCTTGAGGTCGGCAACGGTCACCGCCGCGGTGAACGCCGCCTTGGCCTCGGCAACCATCTGCTCGAGCGCTTCCAGCTGCAGCGGCGTCGTCTCCACCGGGTCATAGTTCGTGTTCGGCCCTGACATGGGCTCCCCTCGCGTTCCGTACGGCCCCGGCACCCTGCCGACACCCCGGCCAAGTCTAGGAGTTGGCACGCCGGGCGGCGAACCCGTGGGATGACGACGGTCCCCGCACTCGTCGATGATGACTGCAGACGGGCGCGACTGCAGACGGGCCAGGACACTGCAGAAGGCCGGCAGGACCGCCGGACGACGCAACTTTCCCTCCGGGCAGGCTCCGCGAGCGCGAACCGGGCCGGACGGGCAACAGCGCAGCCGGACGACGAACGGGCGGATGACAGGGCAGCCCAGGACGAGGAGGAATCGTGGCGAAGACCTCACCCCTGACGGTGGTGCTGGCACCGGACTCGTTCAAGGAGTCGATGACGGCCGTGCAGGCGGCCGAGGCGATGGCGAGGGGGATCCTGGCCGTGGCCCCGGACGCGGTCTGTGTCCGGGTGCCGATGTCCGACGGGGGCGAGGGCTTCGCCGACGCGATCGGCACGGCCCTGGCGGCGGAGCGCTCACCGGTCCGGATCACCGATGCCCGCGGTCGTGCCGCGACCGCCACACTGGTGCACCTCGACGACCTCGCGGTGATCGATGTCGCCTCGGCGGTCGGGCTCGGCATGATCGCCCCGGCGGACCGCGACATCATGACGTCGGACTCCCGCGGCGTCGGCGACCTGATCCGGGCGGCACTGGACGGCGGCGCGCACCGGCTCATCGTCGGCCTCGGCGGCTCGGCGACCACCGACGGCGGCGCCGGCATGCTCAGCGCACTGGGAGCACAGTTCCTCGACCGCGAGGGCCGCCCGGTGCCACCGACCCCCGAGGGGCTTCGCCGCCTGGACCGGCTGGATCTGTCCGGACTCGATCCACGGCTGGCCCGCCTCGAGGTCGAGGCGGCCTGTGACGTCACGAACCCACTGCTCGGCCCGCAGGGGGCGAGCGTGACCTTCGGGCCACAGAAGGGCGCTTCAGCGGACCAGGTCCACGAACTCGACGTCCTGCTGGAGCGTCTGGTGGCGGTCTCGCCGGCGGCGGCCCGGGAGATGTCCGTACGTCCGGGTGCCGGGGCCGCGGGAGGACTCGGCTGGGCGTTGATGGCCTTCCTCGACGCGGCCACTCGGCCGGGGGTCGAGCTGCTCGCCGAGACGGTGGGCCTGGCGCAGGCCGTGGGTGATGCTTCTCTCGTCCTGACCGGCGAGGGCTCCGTCGATGCCCAGACCCTGTCCGGCAAGACCGTGGCCGGGGTGGCCCGGATCGCGGCCGCGACGGAGGTGCCGTGCGTCGTGCTGGCGGGACGTGTCACGTCCGACGCGGAGGCGCTGCTGGACCATGGCGTCACCGCCCTCGTGCCCATCCTGCACGAGGTGACCGACCTCGCCGCCGCACTGCGGAACGGTCCCGGCAACCTCGAGCGGGCGACGGCCACGGTCGTCCGGATCTACCTGGCGGGCGCCTCAGGCCACTCCGCGGGGACGGAATTGCACTGAGATCCGTGGCCCCACCGGTTTGCGGGTCTTGGGGATGCAGTGCTCCCAGGTGCGCTGGCACGAGCCGCCCATGACCACCAGGTCACCCTGGTGCAGGGGCAGGGACACTGATCTGCCCCCGCCGCGCGGACGCAGCAGCAGCGGTCGGCGATCGCCGAGTGACAGGATCGCCACCATGGTGTCCTCGGTGCGGGAGCGCCCGATCCGATCGCCGTGCCAGGCCACCGAGTCCCGGCCGTCGCGGTAGAGACACAGTCCCACGGTGCTGAACTCCTCCCCCAACTCGGCACGGTAGTGGGCGCCCAGCGCCAGCCGGCAGGACTCGAGCACCGGGTGGGGCAGCTCGTCCCCGGCGCCGTAGTGGCGGGTGAGCCGCGGCACGTCGACGACCGTGTCGTACATCAGGCGCCGGTCGCCCCGCCAGTCGACCCCCTCGAGCAGGGCCTCGAAGAGCGACTCGGCGCCGGCCAGCCAGCCCATCCGCAGGTCAACCCAGGCGCCGCCGGCCAGCGGCAGCCGACGCGCCCCCCTGCCCACCGGGCCGGGCGCCGGGTCGTCGAGGCGGTCGAGCAGTGTGGGTTGCAGCACACGACCAGAATATTCGATCATCTGTTCGACGACAAGAGGTGGGTGATCCCCGGCTCCTCTGTTACAGGACCGGTGCCACCGACAGGTGTCAGGTGCAGGTTTCACAGGCCGGTGTCGTGGACCGGTGTCGTGGACTGGTGTCACGGACCGCTGCCGAAGAGGGGCCGTCCGGGGTTTGTCTGTGCCGCCGGCCGCCAGTACCGTCGAGAGGACCGTCCCACAGGAGGTGCCATGGGCCAGGACGACCAGCCGACGCAGGCCTTCGGCGTGCCCGACCCGTCCCGCCGGCCCGGTGACACCGGTCGGCGGCCCGCTGCGGGCGATGAGCAGCGGACGCACGTCTTCGGCGGCTCCGACCAGGCCACCAGCGCGTTCGACCCCGGCCGGGCTCCTGGTGACGACGCCACCCGGGCGTACGACCCGACCCGGCCCGGCCCCTCGTACGCCGGCCCCTCGTCCGCTGGTCCGGACACTGCACCATATGGCGCCACGTACGGCACGGACGGCTCCACCACCCGGGCCTGGACCGCCGCGGACGAGCCGGACACCGGCCGGCTCCCGGCCTATCACGAGGGTGTCGACGACCAGCCCTACCGCGAGGTGCGGCACAGCTTCTACGACGCGGACTACGTGGCCCGCCAGCGCGCAGCGGCGTACGGCCCGGGCCAGCAGCCCGTCCAGCCGTCCCCCACCCGGTCGCCGGCGGCCCCGCCGATCGACCCGGCCTCGCCGGGGAGCACCCGCCCGGGCCGGGGACGGGCCCGGCTGATGCTCGCCCTGGGGGTCGTCATCGGACTGGTGGTGATGGGCTTCGCGGCGGCCGTCCGCGACGCCACCCGGGCCCCCGTACCGGGCCCGACGGTGACCGCCACGGTCACGGCGACCACGACCGTGACCGTCACGCACACGCCGCTGATCAGTGTCCCCACCCAGATCCCGACCCGACTGCCGAGCGTCTCGGCGCCGGTGACGCTGCCCAGCAGCCTCCCCAGCTTCCAGTTCCCGAAGATCCCGGGCTTCAACACCGGCAACGACGGCAACGGCTGACCTGCCCGGAGAAGCGGTCAGCCGTTCGAAAGGGACGGATCAGCCGCGGCCGGTCGATCGTCGCCCCATCGCCGGACGCCGATCGTACGTCAGCCGGATCAGCCGGCGGAGCGCTGCGCCGAGGCGGTGCTCCACAGGCAGACGGCCGCGGCGGTGGCGAGGTTGAGGCTCTCGGCCCGCCCCCAGATCGGCACCCCGACCACGGCGTCGGCGAGGGCGGCGTCCTCCACCGGCAGGCCCCAGGCCTCGTTGCCCATCACCCAGGCGGTCGGCCGGGTGAGCAGGCCCCGGGCGGCGTAGTCCTGCAGGTCCGCGCCACCACCGTCGGCGGCGAGCACCTGCACGCCCGCGTTCCGCAGCGCACCGGTGACCTCGTCGAGGCCGACGCCGGTGACGATGGGCAGGTGGAAGACCGACCCGACGCTGGCGCGGACGACCTTGGGATTGGTCCACTCGACCGACCCGCGGGTGCAGACGACGGCCTGGGCGCCGAAGGCGTCGGCGACGCGGACGACGGCCCCGAGGTTGCCGGGGTCGCGGATCTGGGCGCAGACCAGCACCAACTGCGGGCCGGCGGCGACGACCGCGTCGAGGGTCGCAGTGGGCGTGACCACCTGGGCGACGATCCCCTGCGGGGTGACGGTGTCGCTGAGTCCGGCGATCAGCCGGGCGCCGACCCCGTACACGGGGACGGCGTGCTCGTCGGCGAGCGCGAGCAGGTCGGCGTGTCGGTCGGCGAGGTCGCCGTCCACCCACAGGGCGACCACCTCGCCGTACGTCAGGGCCTCGCGGACCGCCTGGCGGCCCTCGGCCAGGAACTGGCCGTCCGCGTCACGGTGTTTGCGGGTGGTGAGACGACGGACCGACCGGACCCGGGCCCCGGAGGGCTCCGGTGGTCCGGCCGGTCCGCGCTGTGCCGAAGTCATCAGACGGCTCGCGACATCAGGCGGCGACGGTCTCCGCGGCCGGCTGGTTGTCCTTGGCGATCTGCACCAGCTTGGCGAACGCGGGGGCGTCGCTGACGGCCAGCTCGGCGAGCATCTTGCGGTCCACCTCGATGCCGGCGTTCTTCAGGCCGTTGATGAAGCGGTTGTAGGTCATGCCCTCGGCGCGAGCGGCAGCGTTGATGCGCTGGATCCACAGCTTGCGGAAGTCGCCCTTCTTGGCGCGACGGTCGCGGAAGCTGTAGACGCCGGAGTGGAGCAGCTGCTCCTTGGCCTTGCGGTACGAGCGCGAGCGCTGTCCGCGGTAGCCGGATGCGCGGTCCAGGACCTCGCGGCGCTTCTTCTGCGCATTCACAGAACGCTTGACGCGTGCCATGGTGGTATCTCCTTCAGTTCAAGAAAAGTCAGGGTCGGGAAATGCTCACTTGCCGAGCAGCTTCTTGGCCTTCGCGGCATCGCCCTTGGGCAGCACGGAGTCGCCGGTCAGGCGGCGGGTGCGCTTGGTGGGCTTGTGCTCGTTGAGGTGCATCTTCCCGGCGCGGCGGTGCATGACCTTGCCGGAACCCGTCAGCTTGAACCGCTTCTTGGCACCGGAGTGCGTCTTCATCTTCGGCATGTTGTGCTCCGTTTCTATCGCCCTGCGGCGATCACAGGTCGATATCGGGGTCCATGTTGTCGGCCGGACCCTTCTTCTTCTTTTCCCGGACCTCGGCCTCGGCGCGGGCGCGCGCGGCGGCCTGCTCCTCGCGCTCCAGTTCCACGTCGGCCGCCCGCTCCGCGGCCTTCCGTTCCTTGTCCTTCTCGTGCTCGACGCGCGCCTGCGTCTTCTTGCGCGTCGGGGCGAGGATCATCAGCATGTTCCGTCCCTCCTGCTTGGGAGGGAACTCGATGGTGCCGAACTCCTCGACGTCGTCGGCGAGCCGCTTGAGCAGGTTGAAGCCCAGCTCCGGACGGCTCTGCTCGCGACCGCGGAACATGATGGTGATCTTGACCTTGTCGCCGCCCTTGAGGAAGCGGACCACGTGACCCTTCTTGGTCTCGTAGTCGTGGTCGTCGATCTTCGGTCGAAGCTTCATCTCCTTGACGAGAGCGTTCGACTGGTTGCGACGGTTCTCGCGCTCCTTCTGAGCGTTCTCGTACTTGAACTTGCCGTAGTCCATGAGCTTGACCACGGGGGGCTTGGCCTGGGGGGCCACCTCGACGAGATCCAGCTCCGACTCGCGGGCCAATCGCATGGCATCTTCGATCCGTACGATGCCCACCTGCTCTCCGTTCGGCCCGACGAGTCGGACCTCCGGGACACGGATGCGCTCATTGATGCGCGGTTCAGTGCTGATGCTTCCTCCAAATTCGCGGTACTCGCAGGGTTTCGACCCGGGGATACGACGAAGGCCCCGCTGTCGCGGGGCCCTGAAGGAACGCATACCATCGCGTGAGCCCGTACCCGGAACGGTGGGCGGAAGGCTCCGCGGCCATGCGACCTACCCGACGACTGGTGCTGGCCCCCATGGGGCCGGCGGCATCGTACGGGTGGGAGATCAGGTCCCCACTTGTGGATCCGGCACAGAGCCGGATCGGTCGGCGTTCACTATAGCGCGACCGCTCGGCAGACCCTAATCACGCTCAGCGCCGGCGCCCGTGGCCCTGTCCGTCGTGGCGCTCAATGGTGCTCGTGGTCATGGTCATGGTGGTGGTGACCGGGCTCGGCCCCGTTCTCCCCGGCCTCCTCGTCGCGGGTGGCCAGCCAGCCGAAGCCGTCCTCCAGCCGCACCAGCCGGCGGCCACGCCCCAGATTGGTGAGCAGCGGCTCCTCCAGCGCCATCGGGACGGGGCCCTGCAGGTCGATCAGCAGGGTGCCGGCCCCGGACATCACCGCAGCCTCCGCCACCCGGTCCAGCGTCGCCGGGATCGGGCGGGCCTTCGGGTTCCAGGCGGCCAGTGCGTCCACCCCGGTGAACGCCAGCATCGCCTTCGCGCCGTCCGCCTGCTGCAGCAGCACCGCGGACATCTCGGCGTGCCGGTCGGGGTCGGGGCCCTCGGGGTGGAGATTCTCTCCGCTGGAGACGATCGGCACGAGCAGCCGCGACAGGCACAGTTCCACGACCGCATCCAGGTAGGCCCGCTGGTCGCCGGTGCCGGCGGCAGCCATCAGGTCACGCAGCCCGTCCGGCGCCGAGCCGTCGTCCTCGGCGAACTCATGGTTCGTGTCACCGAGCAGGTGGTCGTGGTGTGCCGTCATGGTGCCCAAGCGTAGAGGATCCACCCCGGGTGCCCATCGCCTAGCCTGGTCGGGTGACCGATGACCGCAGACCACGCCGGCCCGGCTTCCTGCCCCCGGCCGCCCTGGAGGCACTGGGCGAGCGGACCGACCCGATCGAGGCCCTGCACGCCGCCCACGAGTCCGCCGCCGTCCTGCTGCATGCCGGCCGGGCGGCCGACGACCCCGCGGTGACCGAGCGCCTGGTGGCGCTCGTCGACGACATCGGGCTGGACACCCTCGCCGACCTGTGGGCCCAGCGACCGGCACGTACGCTGCCCGGGGCACTGTGGCGCCTCTACGTGCTGCACACCTGGGTGCTCACCGATCCGTACGGGGCCGCCCGGGAATACGCCGCCGGCATCCGGTTCACCGAGCCCGACCATGTCGTCGCCGGGGCCGGCGACCCGACCGGCCCCGACGAGGTGCGCCGGGTGACCGACGAGATCCTGCAGGGCGTCTTCGACGGCGACTTCGCCATCGCCCTGGAGCGGGCCGCCGCCTTCTGCCACGTGGTGTCCTCCGGCCGGGCCGAGGTGTCGGAGGGCGCCGAGGCAGCCCTCCAGGCGGCCCGGATGCAGACGATGGCGCAGGACCTGACCGCCTGCGCCCGGTTGTGGCGCGACGGCGCCCTGCACTGACACCGGGCACTGCAGTGGCGCCGGGGGACCACCGCCCTGCAGCCCCCGCGGTTCTGTTCCGGTTGTGGTTCTCGCGGTTTTGGCTCGGCCGCCACTCCGTCCTATCCTCGGACGTGCGTCGGGCCGCGGTAGCCCCGGGCCTCAACTCCTGCCGCTGCGAGCGGCCACTCGCCGAGAGGCGCTCCCGGTCCGACGTACCATCCTCTCTCCGTGCAGGGGCCGACTCGGAGGCTCAGCCCCGGGTCACCGGCACCTTGTGGCCGCCCGGTGTCACCTCCTCACCCATCGGGACCCGGACCTCCAGGACCCCGTCGCGATAGCTCGCGGTGACGTCCCCCTCGGTCACCCCGGCCGGCAGCGGGATCGTCCGGCTGAACGATCCGTACCGGAACTCGGAGTGGTAGGAGTCCTTCTCCTTGTGTTCGGAGCGCTCCTCGCGCTTGGCGCTGATGAGCAGCTTGCCGTTGTCGACGGAGATCGAAACGTCCTTGTCCGGATCCAGTCCGGGGGCCTCGGCGCGAACGACCAAGGTCTTGTCGTCCACGTACTCCTCCACCCGCAACAGTGACGTCTCCTCCGTCTCGGTCTCGAAGAACCGCTCGACCAGATCCTGCAGATCCGGCCAGACCGGCCGCGGTCGACGTACGAGTGCCATGATCGGCTCCTTCCCGACTTCCATCCCGTCCCGGGCTCCCCTGCCCGGGCCCACCATCCAGCGTCGATCCGTCCCCAGGAGCAGTCAAGCGGTTCACCGGAACCCGCCGGTCCGTTCCCCACGCGCCTCGTCTCCGGCGGCGGGCGCACGCCCCGCCGCGCCCGAGGCAGCATGCACACCGTCACATCCGGGTCAGCACGCGCATCATCGCCGTGGTTCCGGGGGCACTCCGGCGCCCCGGGTAGGCTGAGGGCATGAACCCCTCGGACGTCCTGCTCGTCGCGACAGCCGCGCTGGCCCTGATCGGACTCGTGTACGCGCTGATCAGCTGGCGGGCCGGCTACGGCGCCGGACGCATCCTGGAGGGCCTCGGGCTGATCGCCCTGAGCGCCGGCCTGTTCCTGTCCGGGTTGATGAAGCTCGCCTATGACCTTGTCGCCGCGCTGATCGGCTGGGGCGCGTCGCTGGTCTGGACCACCCTGGTGGGGGCCGGGATCGGGGCCCTCGCCCTGGCCGTGGTGCTCTGGCTGGTGGCCGGTGCGCTGAACCGCCGCGGGGTGGGTGTCCGGACCAAGGAGGACATCAGGGCCCGGCGCGAGGAGCGCCGCGCCGCCCGGGCCGGGAAGGGCGGTCAGCCGCCCGCCGGCACCCGTCCGGGGGCCGGGACGGGTGCCGCGACACCGGCCGCCCGACCGGCCACGACCAGCACCCCCACCGCCGCCACGGGGACGAAGCCGTCCACGGCCAAGGCCGATGGCTCCGGTGATGAGTTCGACGAGATCGAGGACATCCTGCGCAAGCGTGGGATCAACTGATGAAGGAAGTGCCCTTGAGGGTTCCACGGCTGGTGGCATTCGACGTCGACGGGACCCTGCTCTCGTCCGACCATGACATCCTCGACAGCACACGCGAGGCGATCGACCGGGTCCGCTCGGTCGGCGCCACCGTGATGATCGCGTCCGGGCGCCCTGTCGCGGGGCTCCGCTTCCAGGTCGCCCGGCTCGGCCTGGCCACCGACGGCCTGGTCCTCGCCGGCTGCAACGGTGCCGTGATCGAGGACGCGACGACCGGGGAGGTGCTGAACTCCTGGCCGGTGCCGGCCCACGTGTCCGCCCGGGTGTACCGCGGTCTGCGGGAGCTACCGGTGTCCACCATCGTCCCGGTCGGCGACCAAGTGTTCATCGAGGACCCCGAGGGGCACATGGTGCATCTCGAGGCCCGCGCGAACGGCACCCGCGAGGTGGTGGTCGAGGACCTCTTCGCTGCTGCCCCGACCCCGCCGAAGATCCTCGTCTCCGCCCCGTACGAGGTGCTGGTGCAGCATCGGGAGGCGATCGACGCGCTCGGCGGTGACGAGGCCGAGACCTGCTTCTCGTCGACCTACTACTACGAGGTGAACGCCGCGGGGGTCAGCAAGGGCGCGGCCCTGGCCGCATTCTGCGCCGCCCGGGGGATCCCGCTGGAGCGGACCGTTGCATTCGGCGACAACGAGAACGACATCACCATGGTCCGCACCGCCGGAGTGGGCGTGGCGATGGGCAACGCGATCGACGCACTCAAGGAGGTCGCCGACGTGGTGACCGCCAGCAACGACGACCATGGCATCGCCCAGGTGCTCCTGGGGATGACCGTCCCGGCCTGAGCCCCGGTTTCCCGGGCGACCGGCCGGGCGCCAGGCGCCGGGTGCCCCCGTTTTTCCGGGCGACCGGACCGGGGGTCAGGGCCGGTGGGTGATCCACAGCTCCTGGAGCCGGGCGGCGTTGAGCCGGGCCCGATCCCCGTCGGGGGTCTGGATGGCCATCACCATCCGGCGTTGCGGGTCGCCGTCTCGGTCGCGGCGGAAGGTGAGGACGTACGCCCAGGGGTCGTTCTCCTCGAACCGGATGCCGGAGATCTCGTGCCAGCCGTAGTGGTGCCGGATCACCCCGGTGCTGATCGTCACGCCCTCCTCGGTGGCGACGAGCGAGGACAGCCCGAGCCCCATCACGAAGATCACGATGACCAGCAGGGTGCCGATGATCAGCGCGAGCTCCGGCCCGGTCGCCAGCGCCTGCAGCTCCCCCGGCAACAGGAACCAGGTGACCACCGGACTGCCCAGCACCAGCACCGAGACCACGATGGCGCTGGACAGCAGGGCGCGGGACCGGACCCGCAGCAGGACCTCCATGTCAGATACTCCCCGGCCTGCGGCTCAGAGTCGGCAGGCAGCCAGGTCGGTGACCAGGATCGCACGGGCGCCGAGATCCCACAGATCATCCATGACGAGATGGGCGTCGGCGGCGGGCACCATCGCGCGGACCGCGAACCAGCCCTTGCGGGCGAGCTCGGAGACGGTCGGCGACTCGAAGCCGGGGGTCAGCGCAAGGGCGGCCTCGAGCTTCTCCTCGGACACGTCGTAGTCCATCAGAACGTACGCCCGGGCCACCAGCACACCCTCGATGCGCTGCACGAAGTGGTCGAGTCCCTCGGGGACCTCTCCGTTGCGCTGGACCAGGATCGCCTCGGACTGCAGGATCGGCTCACCGAAGACCGCCAGACCGGCCCGCTTGAGCGTGGAACCGGTCTCCACCACGTCGGCGATGGCATCGGCCACGCCGAGGCGGATGGAGTTCTCCACCGCCCCGTCCAGGTTGATCAGCCGGGCCGACATCGAACGCTCGTCCAGCCAGGACTTCACCAAGCCTGGGTAGGAGGTGGCGATCCGCTTGCCTTCGAGCTGCTCGACCGACATCCGGTCCTGCATCGGGGCGGCGAAACGGAACCGGGTCCCGCCGAAGCCGAGGGCCCGGATCTCGGTCGCCCCGGCACCGGAGTCGAGCAGCATGTCGCGGCCGGTGAAGCCGATGTCGAGGGTGCCCTCCCCCACATAGATGGCGATGTCGCGGGGGCGCAGGTAGTAGAACTCGACCCGGTTGGCCTCGTCGACCACCATGAGTTCCTTGGACTCGGTGCGCTGCCGATAGCCCGCCTCGCGCAGCATCTGCTGCGAGGCGTCGGACAGGGACCCCTTGTTCGGGACGGCGACCTTGAGGAACGGACGTTCAGAGTTCACGGCCCCACCCTAATGGGGGCACTCCGCCGCCGCCCAATCCGGGAGCGACGGCGGCACACCGGGCTCACCGGACGGCGACACGCCGGGCTCACAGCTTGCGGTAGACGTCCTCGAGGGTGAGACCGGTGGCGATCATCATGACCTGGGCGTGGTAGAGCAGCTGCGAGATCTCCAGGGCGGTCGCATCCTTGCCCTCGTACTCCGCGGCCATCCAGACCTCACCGGCCTCCTCGACGATCTTCTTGCCGATCTGGTGCACCCCGGCGTCGAGTTCGGCGACGGTGCCCGAACCATCGGGGCGGCTGACCGCCTTGTCCTGCAGTTCGGCGAACAGGCTCTCGAACGTCTTCACGCGGTCGAGCCTATCCGACCCCTCCGCCGGGACAGGCACGGTGTCAACGCCGGCGCCCCTGTCAACGCCGGCGCTGGTGTCAAGGCCGGCAGTGGTGCTGACGATCGGCCCGCAGCCGGCGGCCCTGGTGTCGACGGCGACGCCGAGCAGGGCGTCGGCGGCCCGCACCAGCAGCCCGGGGGCCGAGGCGTCGGCGCCCTCGCCGGCGAGGGTGGCCGCGGCCCAGGTGTCGATCGCCGCCAGCGCGGCGGGCGCGTCGAGATCGTCACGCAGGGCGGCGCGGACAGCAGCCACCGTCGCCCCGGCGTCCGGTCCGGCGGTCGCCGCGAAGGCCCGCCGCCAGGTGTCCAGGCGAGCGATCGCCTCGCACAGCCCGGCCTGGGTCCACGACCAGTCCTGGCGGTAGTGATGGGCCAGGATCGCCAACCGGATCGCCATCGGGTCGACACCCGCAGCGGTCAACCGGGAGACCAGCACCAGGTTGCCCCGCGACTTGGACATCTTCTCGCCGTCCAGGCCGACCATCCCCGCATGCACGTACGCGGCAGCGTAGCGGTGACCGGTGGCGGCGCGGCCCTCTGCGGCGCTCATCTCGTGGTGCGGGAAGGCGAGGTCGGACCCACCGCCCTGCACATCGAACGTCTCCCCGAGGTAGTGCTCGGCGATCACCGAGCACTCGATGTGCCAGCCCGGGCGACCGGCGCCCAGCCGGCTCTCCCAGGAGGGCTCGCCCTGGCGGGCCATCCGCCACACCAGGCAGTCGAACGGGTCGGCCTTGCCGGGCTGATCAGGGTCCCCGCCGCGTTCGGCGAAGACCGACCGGGCCTGCGTCTCGGTCAGGTGCGAGATGGCGCCGTAGTGCGGCACCTGGCGGGAGCGGAAGTACCAGTCCGACGCCTCGACGCCCGGCTCGGTGTCGTCGAGCCGGTACACCAGGCCGCGGTCCCCGAGCTTCTCGACAGCCTCCACCACCAGCGGGATGGCCTCCACCGCACCGATGTACTCCCGCGGCGGCAGGACGCGCAACGCCTCCATGTCGGAGCGGAACAGGTCGGTCTGGTCGACCGCCAGCGCGGTCCAGTCCACCCCGGTCGCCGTGGCGCGCTCCAGCAGCGGGTCGTCGATGTCGGTGACGTTCTGCACGTAGTGCACGGCCAGGCCGCGGTCGCGCCAGGTGCGGTTCAGCAGGTCGAAGGCGACGTACGTGGCCGCATGGCCCATGTGCGTCGCGTCGTACGGGGTGATGCCGCAGACGTACATCCGGGCCTCGCCCGACTCCGGGCCCACCGGGAGCAGGCCACCACTGGCCGTGTCATGGACCAGGACGGGAGCGCTCCCGTCACCGGGGACGGTCGTCAGGGCGGGGGAACTCCAGGCACGCATGCGGGCGACTCTACAGCGGGGGCCAAGGGATCGGCGGCCAGCTGTCCTGCGGGACGGGAAGCGCCCCGGAGGCCAGCACGGCATCCGTACGGGCCACCACCTCGGCGGTCTCGGCCGGGGTGAGAAGGCCGCCGAGCACCTCGGCGGCGACGGCCCTGGTCCGCTCCAACAGGACCACCTCGTCGTCACGCAGTCGGGCACCGGCCCAGCCCCACAGCACGGTGCGCAGCTTGGGCTCGACGTGGAAGCACAGACCGTGGTCGCAGCCGAGCACCTGCCCACCGCTGGGCAGCAGGTGGACCCGCTTGCGGTCGGAGTTGTTGGTCACCGCGTCGAACAGCGCCAGCCGACGCAGCCGCGGATCGTCCCGGTGCATCAGGGTGACCTCGCGGCCGTATGCATCGACCGCGTCGACGACCCCGAACCAGCCCTCCGGGATCCGACCGACCGGGGCGAGGTCGACCAGGTCGTCGAGGTCCTCGTCCACCTCCACCCAGGTCTGCAGCGCCCCGATGCCCTGTGCGGTCTCGACCAGCCGGGTGGTGGGGACGACGTCGAAGCCGGCCGCAGCAGACAGGGCGTACGCGGCGACCTCGCGGGCCGCCAGCGTGCCGTCCGGGAAGTCCCACAGCGGCCGCTCCCCCGCGACCGGCTTCCACACGCACCGCACCGGCGCCCGCCCGGGCAGGTCGGCCTCGGCCAGGTAGGTCGCGTTGGACGCCGCCCGGATCCGGCCGAGCACCCGCAGCTCGACCTGCGGCCCCTCGAACGGCGGTGTGCTGAGGGCCGGGTGCATCAGACTGCTCCGGTCAGCGTGCCGGGGCACTGCACCATCGGGGAACCCCCGTGGCACACGGTCAGCGAGCCGCAGCGGCCCACCACTGACGTGCAGGGGCGGCGGACGGCCGGCGCGACGTCACGCCAGCGGATTGACGTAGCCGTTGGCGCGGGGACAGACATGGCCCTCGGGGTCCATCGGTTGTCGGCAGAACGGGCACACCGGCCGACCGGCGGCGATGACGGCCCGGGCGCGGGCAACGAACTGCCGGGCGTACGCGGGGGTCAGGCCGACGATGCAGACCGTGCCCTGCTCGAGCTCGGCGCTGTCGATCTCGCTGAGCCCGGTGACGGAGTCCTCGACGTCGTCGGAGAACAGTTCCAGCACCACCTTGTCGTGGCGGCTGTCCCAGGCCAGACTCATCGGCCCGATCCGGAAGTCCTCGGTGATCGGGGCGTCCAGTGGTCGGGTGTCGAGGGCACCGGCCGCCGGCGGCGGGATGGCGATCCCGCTGAGGGACCGGGCGGAGACCTCGTCGAGCAGGTGGGCGATCTGGCTGGCGAGCACCTCGACCTGCTGCTTCTCGCAGACGAGTGAGGAGAGTTGGCCCGCCTCACGGACCTGCAGGAAGAAGGTGCGGTCCCCGGGCTCACCGACGGCTCCGGCGACGAAGCGGTCCGGGTTGTCGTAGCGGAGGGTGAACGCGCTCACGACGCCAGCCTACGTCGCGGATCCCGCTCCGCCACCCACTGCGGCATCCTCGCCGGGCCGGGCCTCGGCCGGCAGCAGGTCGCGGATCGGCCCGGAGGAGCTGTTCAGGGTGAGGACGTAGGGGCGGGCGGGCGTGTAGCGGACCGCACTCACCGACGCCGGGTGGACCACCAGACGCTGGAACTGGTCGAGGTGCAGGCCGAGGGCATCGGCGAGGACGGCCTTGATGATGTCGCCGTGGGAGACCGCGACCCATACCGCCTCGGCCCCGTTCTCGTCGGCGATCCGGTCCTGCCGGGCGCGGATGGCGGAGACGGCCCGCTGGGCCATCGCGACCATCGACTCCCCGCCCGGGAACCGGGCGGCCGACGGGTGGGCCTGCACGGTGCGCCACAGCTCCTCACCGGCCAGGTCGGCGAGCGACCGGCCGCTCCACGCCCCGTAGTCGACCTCCGACAGGGCCTCGTCCACGATGACCTCGGGGTCCGACGCGTCGCCGCGTCCCTCGCGCAGGGCCCGGGCGGTCTCCAGGCAGCGCTCCAGCGGCGAGGACACCTGGGCCGCCAGGGTCACGCCCGCGAGACGGCGGCCCGCGGCCCGGGCCTGCTCCCACCCCGTCGCATCGAGGCGGACGCCGGGCGTACGGCCGGCGAGGATGCCCGCGGCGTTGGCGGCCGTCCGGCCGTGGCGCACGAGCAGGAGGATGGTCATGGGGCCCAGCGTACGGTCAGGCGAGTGCGCGGTCAGGTGAGTGCACGCTCCGGCGGATGCAGTTCAGGCGTAGTGCGCGGTCGGCCGAGCGCCCGGCCAGCCGAGTGCATGCTCAGGCGTAGTGCCCGTACCGGTGTTCGAGGGCCTCGGCTCCGTCGGCGAGTTCCACGTCCGCGATCGCGGCCCGGACCAGCAGGCCCCAGCCGGCGTGCGGCGGAGCCGGATCGACCAGCCGTACGCCCACCCAGCCGGCCGCACCCTGCAGCCGCGGACCGTACGCCGCGGGTGCCCAGTCACCGGTCCGGAACGGCCCGCCGGGGGACGGTGCGATCCTGGCGAAGGCGTCGGCGACCCGGCCCTGCCCGTGGGCCAGGACGTTGACCGTGGCTGTGCCGCAGGCGCGGAACAGCTCCCACCAGTCGCAGTCCTCGTCGACCAGCGCCACGAGCTCGCCTGGCCGGCCCTCGCCGACGAGGACCGAGGAGATCGTCCAGCCGTCCTGCCGACCCGCGCCGGCGCTGGTCCACACGGTGACCGGCGCCGGCAGGTGGCCGCGCAGCCGACGGATCGGGTCACGCAGCTCCGGCGGGGTGCGGAACGGGTGTTCGTCGTGGATGCTCATCGTCAGGGTCCTCTCCACGGTGGCTGCGGAGCAGCTGCGGGGTCAGCTGCCGAGGTGACTGCAGGGTAACCACCGAGGCAACCGCGGGAGCGCGGGCTGTCCGCGGGACGACCGACCGCCAGGGGGGACCGGTGCAGCCGGTGCGCCGGGAGCAGAGCCGGTGCAGCCGGCGGCGTGACCCGATTCCGGCGGGTGACCGTCGGCCGCCTAGAGTCACGCGCATGGAACAGCGACGCGTCGGCTCGTCCGGGCTGCAGGTCTCCCGCCTCGGACTGGGCACGCTCACCTGGGGCCGCGACACATCCCCCCAGGCGGCGTACGACCTGATGGCGACGTTCGTCGACGCGGGTGGCACCCTGATCGACACTGCCGCGGCGTACGGCGCCGGGGACGCGGAGGAGATCCTCGGCGCGCTGATGGCCCGCGAGTTCGACCGCGAGGACCTGGTCATCGCCACCAAGGCCGGCTTCGGCGTACGCGACGGGGAACGGGCGGTGGACACCTCGGCGCGGGCCATGCTGGCCGACCTGGACGCCTCTCTGGAGCGGCTCGGCACCGACTGGATCGACCTGTGGCAGGTGCACGCCTGGGGGCAGGCACCGATCGAGGAGACCCTCGCGGCGATGGACCACGCGGTGGCCTCGGGGCGGGTGCGCTACCTGGGCCTGTCCAACTTCGTCGGCTGGCAGACCGCCCAGGCCGCCTCCTGGCAGCGGGCGATCACCACCCGGACGCCGATCGCCGCCACCCAGGTGGAGTACTCACTGATGACCCGGCGCGCGGAGGTGGAGATCCTGCCCGCCGCCCGGGCGATGGGCCTCGGCTTCTTCGCCTGGTCCCCACTGGGGCGCGGCGTGCTCACCGGGAAGTACCGTCGGGGGATCCCGAAGGACTCACGGGCCGCCGCCGAGCACTTCGCCTGGTTCGTCGATCCGTACCTCCAGCCCCGGTCGCGGGCGATCGTGGACGCGGTGGCCCGGGCCGCCGACGGGCTGGGCATGAAGCCGCTCGAGGTGGCCCTGCTGTGGGTACGGGACGCGCCCGGGGTGACCTCGGCGCTGCTCGGCGCCCGGACCGCCGCACAGCTCGAGGAGTGCCTGGCGGTCGAGGAGATGACGCTGCCGGCCGAGATCGCCGCTGCCCTGGACGACGTCTCCGGTGGCGCGCTGACCACCAGGGACGGAGCCGGCCGGCCGCTGCCGCCGGTCCACCACGACTGACAGAACATCCCACCACGGCTGCCGGATCGGAGGACGCGGGTCCAGGCCTGATCAGTCGAGATAGCCGCCCAGGTCCAGCGTCGGCCGGACCCGGATGATCCGGCGGCGCACCCACACCTCACGACTGCCGTCGCGGTAGCGCCGCAGCCGGTGCAGCTCCCAGCCGCCGCGTTCGGCCTCCTCGGTGAGGAGCTGGCGCAGCGCGTTGCGGGACATCTCGCGGCCCACCGAGAACCGACGTACGTCGTAGTCACTCTCGGGTCGCTGGCGGGGCTTGGCTGGCACGCCACCATTGTGCCGACCCGGTCAACGCCTACCACCCACCCGCGATCCGCTCTGATCCGCGCGTGATCCACGCCGGTCCGCGCGTGATCGGCCTTGGTCCGCGCGTGGTCCGCCCGCACCGGGAGCCGATTTGGCGTTGCTCGACGGCTGTGGGTATAGTCCTACATCGCTGCCCGGCACCGCCGGACCAGCGAACAACGCCCGTCCGGGTGGCGGAATTGGTAGACGCGCTAGCTTGAGGTGCTAGTGCCCGTTTTAGGGCATAGGGGTTCAAGTCCCCTCTCGGACACAGAAATGACGGAGGCCCGTCCCCTTGTGGGACGGGCCTCCGTCATTTCTGTGACCCGTCCCGAACGGCACTGTGATCCGAACGGTCGGTCCCCGACTGATCCGAGGGAGGGCCGGCACGTCGTGCCGCGGAGGGAGTCGACGGTCGGCCCCGCACCACCTGAGTCCCAGCGCAACGCCACACCGCACAAGTTCGTCATCACCGGCGTGTCGACTAACCTCGTCCCATGATCTCCGTTCCCTGCCGTCACCGTCCCGGCCGCCCGGAAGACCCGGCGACGCGCGGAACCGACCCGGCAGGGTGCCGATGACGGCGCATCAGGAGCCCGTCGAGGGCCACCCGATCATGCCGCCGCGGTCCGGGCCAGAGGTCGAGACCACCCCCGGGACCGGCGCCGGGCCGACGTCCACGTTCGACCGGCTGCGCGCCGCCCTGACCGGACGCGCCGAACACCCCCGGCTGTCCCGCTGGATCCACCTCATCGTCGCGCTCCAGTTCGTGGTGATGACGGTGTACAGCGCCGGCTACGGCTACCAGCGCGACGAGCTGTACTTCCGGATGTTGCCCCCCGCCTGGGGGTACGTGGACCAACCGCCGTTCACCCCGTTCCTGGTCCGTACGCTCTCCCACCTCAGTGACCACACCTGGTCGATCCGGCTCGCCGCGACGCTGGCGACCTGTCTGGCCACGTACGTCCATGTCCTGATCACCCGTGAGTTCGGCGGCTCCCGACGCGCCCAGGTGCTCTCCGCGGCCGCGTACGCCTTCGCCCTGGTGCCACTGTCCCTGGGGCACAACCTGCTGACGGCCACCGTCGACCTGCCGTTGTGGGGCCTCACGGCCCTGTTCATCGCCCGCGCCACCCTGCGCGGGGACACCCGCTGGTGGATCGCGGCCGGCGTCGTCATCGGGCTGACCACCTACAACCGGTGGTTGATCATCGCCTTCGTGCTGGTGCTGCTGGCCGGCATCGTGCTGACCGGTCCCCGCAACCAGCTGACGGACCGCAACACCTGGATCGGCGGCGGCGTGGCCCTCGTCCTGGCGCTGCCGAACCTGTGGTGGCAGGCGCAGCACGGCTGGCCGCAGCTCACCTTCGGCATGGCCCTGGCCGGGTCGAACAACGCCGACGTACGCCGCGGCATGTGGTCGCTGCTGCCGATCATCATGGGCCCGTTCCTGCTGCCGGTCTGGGCGGCCGGGATCGTCGCGCTGTTCCGCCGCCCCGCATGGCGGAGGGCCCGGTTCTTCGTCCCGGCGCTGATCATCTTCCTGCTGATGATGGTCCCGGTCGCCGGCCAGGCCTACTACCCGGTGGGGCTGGTCTCGGTGCTACTGGCGATCGGGTGCGTGCCGGTCGCCGAGTGGGCGACCACTATGCAGCGGCGCCGGGCCGTGGCCGGTCTGCTCGCGGCGAACGCCCTCACCTCCGTGGTCTTCGACCTGCCGGTGCTGCCGATCGAGAAGAGCCCGACCCGCTACGTCAACCCGCTGGCCCTCGACGCAAGCTTCTGGCCGACGTACGTCCGCCAGGTCGCCGACGCGTACGAGGCCTACTCACCCAAGAACCCGGGCACCACCGTGGTGCTGGCCGGCGACTACGGCGAGGCGGGGGCGATCGACCGTTTCGGACCGGCGATGGGGCTGCCGAGCGTGTACAGCGGACACAACACCCTGGGCTGGCTGGCGCCGCCGCCGAACACCGCGACCGCCGTGGTCGCCGTCGGGATCCCCCTCACGACGCTGTCCGACCACTTCCTGTCGTGCACGCAGGTGGGTCGTCTCGACAACGGGTATGCGATCAAGATGTACCAGCAGGGCCAGCCGATCGTGGTGTGTGACGGGCGGCGCGATCCCTGGCCGACGATCTGGTCGGACCTGGCCCACTGGGGCTGATGGCCCGATGTCGCCCGGGTTGGGGCCCTGGCCGTCGGCCGTCGGCCCTCGGCCCCTCAGCCTCGGGCACCGGTCTCCGGCCCCTCGACGGCGGGCACCGGTCCGGGGCCCGGGTCAACCGCCGCGGCGTACGGCTCACCCGCTGGCCAGGGCCCGGACCGCGTCGAGGGTGTCCGCCTCGCCCGCCGACTTGTCCTCGCGGTAGCGCAGCACCCGGGCGAACCGGAGGGTGACCCCGCCGGGGTAGCGCACCGAGCGCTGCACCCCGTCGAAGGCGACCTCGACGACCTGCTCGGGGCGCACCTGCACGACGTGTCCGTGTCGACCGGTCTCCAGCTCCAGGAAACGCGCGGTCTGCCAGGCCAGCATCTCGTCGGTCATTCCTTTGAACGTCTTGCCGAGCATCACGAACTTCTCGCCGTCGCGGGCGCCGAGGTGGATGTTGGAGAGCAGCCCGGTGCGACGCCCGCTGCCCCATTCGACGGCCAGGACGACCAGGTCGAGGGTGTGGCGGGGTTTCACCTTCACCCAGGCCGCGCCGCGCCGGCCCGCGGCGTACGGGGCGGTGAGGTCCTTGATCACCACCCCCTCGTAGCCGTCGCGCAGCGCGGAGCCGAAGTACTCCCGCACCAGGGCCGGCTCGGATGTGACGATCCGCGGGACGATCGCCTCCGGGGGCAGCGCCCGGGCGAGCGCCGCGAACCGCTCCCGTGCCGGGGCGTCGACCAGGTCCTGCCCGTCGAGGTGCAGGACGTCGAAGAAGAAGGCGCTGAGCGACAGCCTCGTCGAGGTGCCGCCCGGCCGTTGCGCCTCGGTCTCCCGCGGCTCGGCGGTGGCCTCCGTGTCCACCATCTCGACCTCGGCGCTACCGTCCGGCTCCACCGCCCCGGCCCGAGCCGTGCCCGCCGTCTCCCCCATCCCCACCTCGGCGGGAACATGCGTCATCGTCCGTGAGCCGGTCTCCTGGAACGGCCGCGGGCGACCGTCGGGGCCGAGCAGCAGCGCCTCCCCGTCGAGCACCACCGCCCCCACCGGCAGGCCCCGGACCAGGGAGACGATCTCCGGCACCCGCTCGGTGATGTCGTCGAGTGAGCGGGTGAAGACCGCGATCTCGTCGCCGGCCCGGTGCACCTGGATCCGGATGCCGTCCAGCTTGGCGTCCACCGCCACCTCGGCTGCGGCGAAGCCGGCGAGGGCGGCCCCGACGTCCGGGGCAGGCGAGGCGAGCATCGGGCGTACGGGCCGCAGCGGTTCCAGCCGGAAAGTGGCGAGGGCCTGCGCCCCACCCCCGAGGGCGGCTGCGGCCACCGGACCGGAGAATGCGCTGAACATGGCGGCCCGGCGGACCACCGCGATCGGCAGGTCGGCTGCTTCGGCGATCGCCTCCAGCAGCAGCGCGTCCAGGGCACCCTGGCGCAGTTCCCCGACGATCAGCCGCCGCAGGAAGTCCTGTTCGACGGCCGTCGCTCGCCCTAACAGCGTGGCGACCTGCTGTGCGCGGGCCCTCCCGGAGCCGGGCCCGGCCAGCCCGGCCAGCGCCGCCATCGCGGCGTCCACCTCGACCGGGGTCAGCAACGGCGTGACAGCAGGTGCGGGCAGCGTGAGCAGGGAGCGCCACCCCACGCCCGTCCGCCGCTGCCGCAACCGTCCCGACAGGTACGAGGCGACGATGTCCGCCTCGGTGGCATCCGTGGACCCGGCCAACGTCGCGGCCAACAGGTGACGCTTCTCGAGCCGCGAGCCGGTCGCGGCCACCGCCGTCGAGGTCTGCACCAGCCGGATCAGCAGCATGCCCCGATCATCTCTCCCGGCATCCACGGCGTCGACCCCCTGATCAGCTCGCTGCGTACCAGCGCTTGGTCTGCGGCTCACACCTGGCCTGCGCGGGCGGCCCGACCTCCGCCAGCGGGCGCAGCGGTCACCCGGATCGTCGCCGTAGCTCCTGCCGGGTCAGGGCGGGCCCACCCACCTCGAGACCCGCCAGGACACTCTCCCCCGCCCAATACGGACGCCCCTGTCGCTCGACCCGTACGGCCATCCGGGCGGCGAGGTGTTCCAGCACCGCGGCGACATTGCGTTCCTCGCTGGGCAACGGCATCGGCAGGACGTGGGCCCGAGCCGGATCCCCGGTGCCGTCGACGATCACCCGCCAACCGGGCCGGTGCCCGTCGAGGTGCCATCGCCCCGGGCCGATGTCCGCGCGCACCGGGCTGGTGCCGGGGTTGCCGAGCCGCAGCACCCGGCCGTCGGGGAGGCGGACCACCAGGGCCGTGACCGCCGTGGACAGCGGGCCGGCCACGACCCGACCGCCGGCGAACGCCACACAGGCGCCGGGGTCGGCGAAGCCGTGGGTCTGGCCCCACCACCAGGCGTCGGGGAAGCCCTCCTTGCCCCAGTTCTTCTCCCCGTAGACCGTGGCGCCGTCCAGTCGCCAGGTCTCACCGCCCAGGACCGCCTCACCGGACGCCCGTCCACCGAGCAACCATGGGTGCCAGTACTGGTTCAGCCCGGGCACCAGCTGGAAGCCACTGGATCCGCCGAGCGCCCGGCGCGGCGGCCAGGGGTCGGCGGCGTCGAGGCGGACCATGAGCCGGGCCTCCGGGCCGAGGTCGACCCGCAACGTCCGGTCGTCTCCGGCGAAGGACCCGACACCGGTCAGCGGAGGGCCCGATGCGGGCGGCACCGGTGCGCGCGGGACCGGCCCGGGCGAAACGTGGCCCGGCGGAACCGGTGCGTGCAGGGCCGCCCCCGGCGGTGGCGGTGCGGGCGAAGCGGCCCCCAGGCCGTCCGGATCGGCCCACGCCCCCGACAGGGCACCGGTGCGGAGGAAGCCGTTGCTGCCGGCCAGAGCGACGGTCGCCCATGGGCCGTGCGGACCGCGGTTGACCCCGATCAGTGCGATCACGACGCGGGATCGCGCGACATCGGTGAACCGCCAGTAGTAGCCCTCCATCGCCACGCCATGGGCGCGCCGCGGGTCGCCCCACGGCAGATCGGCACCGGTCGCCCGGTAGGCCGCCACGGCCCGCCCGAGGATCCGCGCCACCGGGCCCGTCAGCGGACCGCCGACCCCGGCCGGACCACCTGGCCCTGCCGGCCTGCCTCGATCGCCGTCAGGCATAGCCGAGCTCGTGGAGCCGGGCATCATCGATCCCGAAGAAGTGGCCGATCTCGTGCACCACGGTGATCCGGACCTGCTCGCGCAGTTCCTCGGGCGTACGGCAGATCCGCATCAGGGGGTTGCGGAAGATCAGGATCCGGTCCGGCAGCACCCCCGAGTAGTCATTGCCGCGCCGGTCCAGCGGGACACCCTGGTAGTAGCCGAGCAGGTACGGTTCGCCGGCCGGCGGGTCGTCCTCGATGACCAGGATGCAGTTCTCGACCAGGTCGAGCAGGCCCGGCGGGACCGACTCGACGGCCGCGTCGACGTACGCCTCGAACTGCTCGGCGGAGATGTCCAGCATGGTGGCCTCCTCACCGGCCCGTCCCGGCGGCACCGTTTCGGGACGGGCCGGTGTGCCACGGCGACGGACGCTGCTCCCCACAGTACGGGACCCGACGATGTTAATGTCGTCACATCCTCGCGCGAGGATGACACGCGATTGGAAGGCTCCCCCACGAGGTCGTAGCGTGGTCTTTGCACATCCTTTCGCATCCGGTGACCCCCGCGGGGGTGGCGCGAAGGACCGCACGGTGTCGTGCACCAGACTGCCCATGTCGGCGGGCGGGCCGGTGGACACCGCCCATGATCGATAGGCACTCGTGAGGAGCAGTCGTGGCGTTCGGCAAGCACAAACCAGGCAGGTGGCCCGTGGAGGCCGAGGAAGTCGACGTCGCGCTGATCGGCGGTGGCGTTCTCAGCGCGACCTTCGGGCTGATGCTGCACATGTTGCAGCCCGACTGGACGATCATCGGCTTCGAACGGCTGCCGAAGGTGGCCAAGGAGTCCTCGAACCCGTGGAACAACGCGGGTACCGGTCACTCCGGTCTGTGCGAGCTGAACTACACCAAGGAAAAGCCCGACGGCTCGATGGACAACTCCAAGCCCATCGACATCAACGAGCAGTTCCAGGTCAGCCGTGAGCTGTGGGCGCACTTCGTCGAGCAGGGCGTGCTCGGTCACCCGGAGACCTTCATCAACGCGTGCCCGCACATGTCCCTGGTGCACGGTGAGGAGGACATCGACTTCCTCCGCCGTCGCTGGGAGGGCCTGAAGGACAACCCGCTGTTCGCGGCGATGGAGTTCTCCGACGACCAGGAGAAGATCAAGGAGTGGGCGCCGAATCTGGTCCAGGGGCGTGACCCGCAGGATCGGATCGCGGTCACGTACGACCCGACCGGCACCGATGTGAACTTCGGCTCCATCACCCGCCAGCTCTTCAACTACCTCGAGTTCCACGGCGTGTTCGTCGAGACCTCGAAGGAGATCACCGACCTCAAGCAGAACTCCGACGGCTCCTGGACCCTGCGCGTCGCCGACCACCGCCGCCGTGACGAGGGCCGCGGCCCGGACAAGTTCGTCCGCGCCAAGTTCGTCTTCAACGGTGCCGGCGGCTGGGCTCTGAAGATGATGCAGAAGGCCGGTGTCCCGGAGGTCGACGGCTACGCCCTGTTCCCGGTGTCCGGTGCCTTCCTGTCGACCACCGACCCGCAGATCGTCGCGACCCACACCGTCAAGGTCTACGGGAAGGCGAAGGTCGGCGCCCCGCCGATGTCCAACCCGCACATGGACGCCCGGATCATCAACACCAACCGGTCGGTCCTGTTCGGGCCGTACGCCGGGATGGATCCGCGCTTCCTGAAGTTCGGGTCCTGGCTCGACATGCCGAAGATGATCCGCTCCGGCAACATCATGGCCGTGCTCAACGTGGCCAAGGATAACCTGGCGCTGATCAAGCTGCTGGCCGGGATGATCTTCATGACCCCGAAGCAGAAGCTGGCGGAGCTGCGGGAGTTCTCGCCGAGCGCCGACATGACCGACTGGCGGATGATCAAGGCCGGTCAGCGCGCCCAGATCATCAAGACCAATGCCGATGGCCGCGGCGGCAAGCTCGAGTTCGGCACCGAGGTGATCACCAACGCCGACGGGACGCTGGCGACCGTGCTCGGGGCGTCCCCGGGTGCCTCAACCGCCGTGCCGATCATGCTGCAGCTGCTGGAGCGCTGCTTCCCCGAGAAGATCGAGGAATGGGCCCCCAAGATCCAGGAGGTCATCCCCACCTACGGCAAGAGGCTCTCCGACGACCCGCAGTTGGCGTACGACACGATGAAGCACACCGCCGAGGTGCTGCACCTCACCGAGCCGGCGGAGCCCGCCGCGAAGTGATCGCCGGGCGGCCCGCCGACCGCTGACGCGCACGACAGGAGGGCGCTTCCCACCGGGAGGCGCCCTCCTGTCGTGTCTGCCGGCCAGAAGGATCGCACCCGCCGGCCGACCTGCCGACGAGTCCACCGAAGGATCCAGCGATCGGCGGGCCGTACCGGTCGGGTGTCGCCGACTGTCAGCCCTTGACCGGGATCTCGCCGCGGCCGACGTCACAGCGGCCGTCGTGCAGCACTCCGTGGCCACCGGCGACGCGGTAGCCGGCGGCGGGCCGGATCACCACGGTGTGCAGCCCGGTGAGCGCGGCCGCGCATGCGTTCACCGCCTGCTCGCCCTGGGCCTGGCCGTCCAGCCAGACGTCGATCCAGGCCGTGGCGCCCTTCGGTGCCGAGTCGCCGGGGGCGTTGAGTCGGTGGCAGGGGCCGTTCTGCGGCTTCGCGCCGTCGCCGCAGGTGTCCTCGACGATGAAGTAGCGCTCGAGGCTGGGGATGTAGAAGCGCGTCCCCTGGGGATAGTCGAGGATGTCCTGGTCACCGTTGAGGACATGGCCCACCGCCAGGGTGACCGGGTCCTCGTACGTGCCGGCGCCCTCCGCCGTGGAGTGCAGCACCGGCGCCGAGATCGTCCGGCCGGCCGGCGTGTTGTCGAAGTACGTGTAGCCGGTGACGTAGACATGCGACTGGACGACTTCCGGCCCGGCCGAGGAGTCCAGCGCCGGGCCGGTGGCCGCGCCCTGGGTGACCAGGGGCGTGGCGCACCCGGCCAGGCCGAACGCGGCGACGGCGAGGGCAACTGCGAGGGCCGTACGCCGCCGCGGGACCGGTGGGGCGAGGGGCACGCTGGTGCTGGACGTCACAGGGGGTTCCCTTCGGGGCTGTTCGCGGAGCGGGCGGTCTGCGGTCTCGTGTCGCGCGGTGCCGTCTCCCGCAGGTCGGGGTCGCGCTGGCCGAGGTCGTGGCGGCCGCCCCCGCCGGGCGCCGGGCGGACGAGGGACCGGACCCCGTGACGGGCCTCCCAGGCCCCGGGCAGCAGCCAGACGAGGGCGAACAGCAGGACCCCGACGACGATCCGAGCGTACGGCAATGGGAGGCCGGCATCCGTCGCGATGGTGCGGAGCTCGGGACGGTCCGCGACCGTCCCGGAGGCCACCACGACCGGCGGGAGCCACAGGTAGAGGGTCACCGCCCGGCGGGCGACGGCGGTGGCCGCCCCGCCCCGCGCCGTCGCATCGGGTCCGACCGGTCCGGCCACCCGTCCGGTGCGCATCAGCAGCAGGGCGCCGGCGGTGCCGACCATCGCGACGTTGATCGGCGCTTCGAGGTCCCAGCCGGTGACGGGATCGCGATGGAACCAGGCCCAGCCGACGCTCGCCCCGACCAGCAGCAGGCAGACCGGCACCACCACCGGCCACGGGAGGCGGTTCAGCAGCCCATGGGCGCGGGCGACGCCGATCAGCCAGGGGGTGCCGAGCACCACCGGCAACAGCACGACTCCCCCGAGCGCCTGTGGCACCGGGACGATGTGGGTGGCGTTGAGCAGGGTCAGCACGAGCGGCAGTACGAGCATGGTCCGCGGCCAGTGCCGGGTCAGCCACACCAGGGCGGGCGCCAGCACGGTCAGCCAGGTCAGGGCTGTGATCAGCTCCAGGTGCGGGCCGAGCAGCCCCCCGGTGAGGAGGTCATGCGGCGCCACCACCGGCAGGATCCAGGCGAGCTGTGACCGGTCCAGGACCGACGGGCCCACAGTCCACACGGCGTACGCCACCGACACGACACCCAGGATCCACAGCGGTGGCAATGACCCGAGCAGTCCCCGGACGATGCCGTGGCCCGGCCGGCCCGGCGCGGTCTCCAGCACCCGGGCGGTGGCCTCGCCGGCCAGCGCCAGCAGGATCGCCGAGGTCGGCAGGAAGGCCACCGTCCAGGCGGCGCGGGGAAGCAGCACCGGGACGACGGTGGCCATCAGGGTGAGGGCCAGCAGAATGTCCGGACCGCTGCTCCGGCGCCGCGGCCGGGAGGACACCGGCAGCGCGCGGGCCGGGGTGTCGGGCAGCGGTGGGCCCGGCCGACCGCCGGATCCGACCACGGGAATGTCCGTCACGTCCTATCGGCTCCTCATCGCCTGCGCACCGGCCACGTCGCGGACCCGGACCGGCTCACGGGCCGCCTGCACCGTACGGACGTCCATTGCGCCGGTGCGGCTCAGTTTGTTCCAGCCGGTACGGGCACCCTTGAGCGCCAGGATCAGCGACGAGTAGAGGAGGTAGGCCCGCAGCGGTTCGTACATCAGCCGGTAGACGGGCACGACCAGCAGGTTGTCCCAGCTCTCCTGCATCAACGCGATCGCGCACGCGGTGAGCACCGCGTGGACGAGCGAGAAGGCGGCGAAGAAGGCCAGCAGCATCGGCCCCTGGCCGCTTTCGACGGCCTGCACGGTGATCACCGCGACGAACGGCAGGAACACCACCGGCACGACGATCGACAGCAGGTAGTTCGGCATCACCCACAGGCCGAGCGCACCGAACCGGGGACGGCCCACCATCCAGCGGTGCTTCCACATCGCCTGGAGAGTGCCGTACGCCCAGCGGGTCCGCTGCGCGAGCAGGTCGTCGACGGTCTCGGGCGCCTCGGTGAAGGCGAGCGCCTCGTCGTTCTGGGTGATCCGCCAGCCCAGCGTGTGCAGGGTGAGGGCCAGGTCGCAGTCCTCGGCCAGCGTGGCGGTCGAGTACCCACCGGCCTCGAGGATCGCCTCCCGTCGCCAGGCGGCGCAGGCACCGGGGACGATCGAGATGGCGCCGAGGGCGTCCTGGGCCGACCGCTCCAGGCCGATCTGACTGAGGTACTCCAGCGCCTGCCAGCGGGTGAGCAGGTTGCGGCGGCGGTTGCCGACCCGGACCACCCCGGCCACCCCACCGAGCCGGCCGTCGGGGTCGACGGCGAAGTGCCGGACGAGGTTGGTCACGGCGCCCGGGGCGACGACGGTGTCGGCGTCCATCGTCACCACGATGTCGCCGCGGACCGACCGCAGCCCGTTGTTGAGCGCCCCGGACTTGCCGGTGTTGGCCTGGCGCACCAGCACCACCCGGGGGTCCTCGGCCGCGACCCGGGCGACGGCGTCGGCGGTGCCGTCCGTCGACCCGTCGTCGACCACGACGACCTCCAGCAGCGGGAAGTCCGAGGCGAGCAGCGACCGTACGGTCCGGGCGATCACCGGTTCCTCGTTGTAGGCGGCGATCACCACCGACACCGCCAGGTCCATCTCCTCGGGACGCGGCCACACCACCCGCGCGCGGCGACAGCGCCGCCGCAGCGCGAGGACCAGGCTGATCAGCCCGGTCACGATGACCGACAGCACCGCGAACCAGAACAGCCCGGTGATCAGCACCCCCGGGGCGCTGTACTCCGCGCGGGCGGACCACAGCAGCGCCCGGTCCCAGATGCTCGGGGTGACGGCGGCGTTGGCGTCGGTGAGGGTCGGGTTGTTCTGCGTCGCCGACTGGAAGGTGTAGCCCTGCTGCTGCAGGAAGGGGATGAGCTTCTCCAGGTACTGCCGGGTCAGCGCCCGGTCCCCGCCGCCGTCGTGCAGCAGGATGGTGAGGTGGTCCTCGTCGGTCGGGGGCAGCCCGATGTCGTCGACCGTCGCCCCGGGACGGGGGTCGATGGCCCAGTCCTCGGTGTCGAACCCGTAGGTCATGTGCTGGAAGCCGAGCTCCTGGCCGCGGGCGACCACCCCGATCATGGTCTTCTCGTCGACCGGGTCGTCGGAGTCGTACGGGGCCCGCCAGAACCGTGCGTCGTGGCCGGTGGCGGCGCGGATCAGCCGTTCGGTGGAGACCAGCTCCCACTGGGACTCCCAGAAGGGCAGGTTCTCCATGTGGGCGTGGTCGAGGGTGTGGATCCCGATCGCGTGCCCCTCCCGGGCCATCCGGGCGACCAGGTCGGGCTGCTGGGCGACGTTGCGCCCCACCACGAAGAAGGTCGCCGGGACGTGGTGCGCGGCCAGCACGTCGAGGATGCCCTGGGTGTCGGCGCCGTTGGGCCCGTCGTCGAAGGTCAGCGAGACCGTACGCCGCGGGCTCTGCGGGTAGCCGTAGTGCTCGATCACGTACGGGTGCCCCTGTACGGCGGCCAGGTCCTCGCCGGTGAAGGTGACCAGGATGGCATCGGTGAACGGGTCCGCGCCGACGAGCCGGTCGCCGTCCTGCCGTACGCACAGCACGCGCTCCAGCGGGCCCGCCCCGATGACCGGGGGGTCGGTGCCGAGCTGGGACCAGTGCAGGCGCGAGAACAACCCGCCGCCACCGGCGGCCAGCGGCGCGGCATAGAGATGGGGCACCGCCACCATGACGACGACGATGACCGGGATGACGACGGCCAGGGCCACCACGCGGATCCGCCGCCACCGACGGCCGGTCGGATCCCGGAAGACCGGAGCCTCCGGAACGCCACGGGCGAGGTCTCGGACCACGGTCTGGGACCTGTCGAACATGGGGGTGACAATCTCCGATCTGGACCGCTGCCCTCGCCGGTCCGTGGATCAGGCTAGGGGTGGCGCGGAACCAGGGGCAAAGCGAGCCTCTCAGAGGTCCTTCAACCGGGCGGAGGGTCAGGCCGTCGGGCCAGCCGGATCGTCCGGCCCGCCGTCACCGCGCAGGTCCTCGCCGCGGAAGCCCTCGTCCCAGGCCTCGCGCACCCGCGGTGGGTAGAGGATGGACCGTGCCACGTTGCGGTACCCGTATCGTCCAGCAGAGTGGCTGCCTGCCGGTCGGTCAGGTCGTACGCGTGGGCCAGCATGCGGACATGCTCGGTGTAGAAGGCATGCAGTTTGTTGACACCCTTGACGAACTCGATCTCGTTCGACGACATCGCTCTCCCCCGCCTCATCGTCCGGCGGGCGTACCGCCGCTGACGCCCCCATCGTGCCATCCGGTGAGGCTGGGGCCCGGTGACGCCATCCGGCATGACGCCATCCCGTAGGGCCGGGGTCCGACGACGCCATCCGGCACCACACCGTCGGCACCACACCGTCCGGTGGGGCGGGAGCCGCGACGCCGTCCGATGGGGCCGGAGCACGACAACCTCGGGGCTTGCCGTCGCCGGCATCGGGCAGGGCCCACAGGAGGAAGGTCAGTCGACGGTCATCGCGGCGAGGTAGCGGCGGGCCACCTCGCTGAACGGGGCAGTGTCGCCTTCGTCGTCGATCAGCCGTAGCAGGAGCCGCAGTCGCTGTCGCACCTCGGGCCGCGCGGCGTGCTGCTCGAGATGCTCGACCATGCGATCGTCGGTGTCGAGCATCGCGGCGGCCTGGCACAGGTCACGGAAGCTCCAGCTCAGCGGGTCGCTCGACAACAAGCGGTCCCCGGGGTGCAGCCATCGGACGTCGCCCATGCCCGCAGCCTACCCGGCTGCCCCAGCGCCACCTGTCGGACAAGCGCCCGATCCAGGTCGGCGTCAGACGGTCAGGCGAGCGCCCGGCCCAGGTCGTCGATCAGGTCGTCGATGTCCTCGATGCCGACGGACAGCCGCAGCAGGTCGTCGTCCACGGCCGACGCCGTGCCCTCGACCGAGGCGTGTGTCATCGCGGCCGGGTGCTCGACCAGCGACTCCACCCCGCCGAGGGACTCGGCGAGCAGGAACACCGAGGTCGACTCCGCGACCCGGATCGACTCCGCACGGCCGCCGGCGACGTTGAAGGAGACCATGCCGCCGAAGTCGCGCATCTGCCGGGCCGCGGTCTCGTGGCCCGGGTGCGACGGCAGGCCGGGATAGTGCACCCGGGACACCAGGGGGTGCTGCTCGAGGAAGGTGGCCACGGCCATCGCGTTGGCACAGTGCCGGTCCATCCGGACCGCCAGTGTCTTCATCCCGCGCATCAGCAACCAGGCGTCGAACGGCGAGGAGACGTAGCCCACCGCGTTCTGCAGGAGCTTCAGGGCCTCGGCGAGTTCTTCGTCGCGCACCACGACGGCACCGCCCACCAGGTCCGAGTGTCCGCCGAGGTACTTCGTCGTGGAGTGCACCACGACATCGGCCCCGAGGACGAGGGGGTTCTGCAGGTACGGCGAGGCGAAGGTGTTGTCGACGCAGACCCGAGCACCGTGCGTGTGGGCCACCTCGGCCACGGCCGCGATGTCACAGACCTGCAGCAGGGGGTTGGACGGCGTCTCGACCCAGACCAGTTGGCCGCCCGAGGCCGACCGGCTGAGCGCCTCCTCGAGCACGGCCGCCTCGCAGAGGTCCGCCACGATCGTCTCGATCCCCCAGGAATCGAGCACCTGGGTCAGCAACCGGGTGGTGCCACCGTACGCGTCCCGGCCCAGGACGACCCGGCTGCCGGGCCGCAGCGTCGTCCGCAGCACCAGATCGGTGGCCGACATGCCTGACCCGGTGATGAACGCCTGGGTGCCCTGCTCCAGCACGGCCAACTGAGTGGCTGCCGCCGTGCGGGTGGGATTGCCGGCCCGGGAGTACTCGTAGTCGCTCCGCATTCGCCCCACCCCGTCCTGCACGAAGGTGGAGGTGAGGTAGAGGGGCGGGACAACAGCGCCGGTGACCGGATCAGGGGTCTGGCCGGCGCGGATCGCCCGAGTGCTGAAGCCATGGTCCATGGCGGTACGGTACCCAACGCGTCCGGCCGCGGACCGCGTCTGGACGCGTCCGGGCCGGCACGGACCGGGGCTTGGAAAGTCAGGTTCGCCTGGCTACGCTTCCTCTGGAACGCTGCCGCCAGAGCCGTCTCGCATACGTTTCCAGTCATTTCGAGCGACGGAGCAGTGATTATATGTCGACTTTTGTTCACCAGATCGAGGGCAACCGGTTCGAGGCCCGCATCGACGACCACGTCGTCGGGACCCTCGACTACACCGTTTCCGGCAACAAGATGGTCATCGAGAGCACCGAGACCATCCGGGACTTCAGGGGTCAGGGAATCGCCCGCAGACTCACCCGCTTCGCCTTCGACGACGCCCGCACCCGAGGGCTCGTCGTCGATCCCAAGTGCCCCTTCGCCAAGCGCTTCGTGGATCTGCATCCCGAGTACACCGACGTCCTCTGACGTCCTGACCCGTCTTCCCCGGGACGTCGCGTCCCCGGGGCCCGATTCGCCCGACCCGACTTCCACCCGACCCGAACGTCGCTCCGGTCCACGATCACCGATCGGCCGCGTCCCGACCGGCGCCTCGCGATCCAGCGCCCCGGACTCCGCACCCCCACCGAGCTGACCATCGCCTGGCGGCAGGTCACGCCCGGTGCCGTGGAGCAGCCCGGGTCCACCGCATGCAGGACATCCGATGCCCCTGTCGCCCCCGCGACGGGGGCATCTCTGCTCCCCGCGAGGCTTCCGGTCGTCCCGAGGCTCATGCCCGCCGACCCAGGTGGCGGCGGGTCAGCTGCCAGAGGCCAGGTTCCTGCTCCCTGGCCAGTCCCTTGGCGGCCAACGATTCGAGCTCGACCAGGCACTGCCGGACCGGTAGGGCAGCTCTGACTGACAGCTCGTCCACCCCTGTCGTCCCACGCCCGGGCAGCGCCTCCAACACGATCGTCTCCGCCTCCCCCAGCAGGTCCACCGGCGTCGGCGGCTCCTGGTGCCCGATCAGGGTGTCCTGGCCCACCGGGGACAGGATCGCGAGGATGTCCTCGTGGCTCGACACCAGCTCCGCCTCGTGGTCGCGGAGGAGTCGGTTGGGAGTCGTGGACAGTGTCGAGGTCACCGGGCCGGGAACGGCCATCACCGGGCGCCCACAGGCCGACGCCCAGGTGACGGTGTTACGGGCCCCGGAACGGTAGGCGGCCTCGACGATGACGGTGCCGCGCGACAGCGCCGCGATCAGCCTGTTGCGACTCAGGAAGCGCAGTCGCGTCGGATGCTCGCCCGGGGCCAGCTCGGTCACCAGGATCCCGCGCCCGGTGACCGCCTCGTAGAGCCCCGCATGCGCCGCCGGGTAGACCTGGTCGATGCCGCACGCCAGCACTGCTGCGGTGACCGCGTCGCCGGCGCCGTCACGCGTCGCGAGGGCCCCGCGGTGGGCCGCCGCGTCGATCCCGTACGCCGCCCCTGAGATGACCGGCATTCCGGCCTCGACGAGCTCATGGGACAGCTCCAGTGCCACGTGCTCGCCGTACGATGTCGACGCCCGCGCACCCACGATCGCAACCGAGGCCCGGGCGAGCTCCGCCAGGTCGCCCGAGCCTCGGACCCACAGGCCCACCGGAACGCCCATCCGCTCCTGGACCGGTTCGCAGGCGGCGAGCACACCCAGCTGTTCGGGCCACTCCGGGTCGCCCGGGATGACGAAACGTGCCCCGGTCCGTTCGGTGCGCAGGATCGCGGCGTCGGTGTCGAAGACCACCGCCCGGCGTGCCCACCGGCTGCGCGAACCGGGCGCCCTGAGCTCCGCCCAGGCGGCCTGGGCCCCGAGGGTTGCGACGGTGCGCCACATGCCCGGGTCCCCCGGCTCGACAACATGCGCCAAGGCGAGTCGGGCCCTGCGTTCGGCCGTCCACCTCAGATCCGGTGGTGTGCTCATGATCGCCCTCCTCCGGGCAGCAGGTGGGTCTCGCCGCGGCGAAGGGCCAGTGCCAGGCCCAGGTCCGCCGCGGTCGGAACGTCGTGCCCCTCCAGGTCCGCCACCGTCCAGGCGAGCCGCAGGGTCCGCTCGACGCCGCGATTGCTCAGCCTGCCCTGCAGGATCTCCGTGTCGAGCAGATGGGTGGTCTGCGGCAGCGGCAGATGGTTGCGCAGATAGGACCCTGGGACCGCCCCGTTGGTGGTCCATCCGGTCCCGGCCAGCCGTCGCTGCTGCCGGTCGCGGGCAAGGGCGACCCGAGCGGCGATCATCGCCGAGGACTCGGGCGTCGGGAGCCGGGCCCCCAGAGCGAGGTACGCGGACGGCGGAGGCTTCATCATCACCGTGATGTCGACCCGGTCACGCAGCGGGCCGGAGATCCTGCCGCGATAGCGATGGACGACGCTGGGCGGACACGTGCAGTCCTTCCCCGACACCCCGAAGTACCCGCACGGGCACGGGTTCGTCGCCATCACGAGCTGAAAGCGTGCCGGATAGCGCACCTCGCCATGTGCCCGGGACAAGGTGACCTCGCCGGCCTCCAGCGGTGTCCGCAACGCATCCAGCACCACGGGCCCGAATTCGGCGGCCTCGTCCAGGAACAGGATCCCGCCGTGCGCCCGTGACACCGCGCCCGGGCGGGCGAGCTTGGCACCTCCACCGACCATGGCCGCGACGCTGCAGGCATGGTGCGGAGCCGACAGCGGGGGTCTGCGTCGCAACCCGCCCACCGGCTCACCGATCAGCGATGCCAGGGCGGCCACCTCCAGTGCCTCGGTGACCGAGAGCTCCGGCAGGATCCCCGGCAGGCGGGACGCGATGAGGGTCTTGCCGACCCCCGGCGGTCCGCTGAGCATCAGATGGTGCCGGCCTGCGGCGGCGACCTCCGCCGCCAACCGCGCCTGCCCCTGGCCGACGACATCGGCGAAGTCCGGCAGGGCATCCTCACCGACACCGGCCGGCCCCGTCGTCGGATCCTCGGGCCCGTGGGCGTCCGGATCGTCGGCCCCGCCGCTCTCCGGCACCGCGCGGTGGAGCGTGGGGGCTTCCCCCCGGAGGAACGACACCAGCTCGCCCAGACTCGCCACGGTGTGCACCTGCATGCCCTCGACCAGAGCAGCCTCGGTGCGCTGCCCCGCAGGGACGACGACCGAACGGTAGCCCCGTGCCTTCGCGGCCAGCACCGCCGGCAGGACACCGCGGACCCGTCGGACCCTGCCCTCCAGCCCCAGCTCACCCAGCAGGATGACCCGTCGGACGGCGTCCTCGGGCACCACCCCACCGGCCGCCAGCACGGCCGCCGCGATGGCGATGTCGTACTGCGAGCCCGCCTTGGGAAGGCTTGCGGGGGTCAGATTGATCGTCAGTGCGGTGCGCGGCCATTCCAGCCCGGTCGCCGCCACTGCCGCCCGGCAGCGGTCCCTCGCCTCGTACACCGCCGCATCCGGGAGCCCGACCAGGACGGTCCGCGGCAGTCCGGGGGCGATCATCGCCTCCACCTCGATCTCCTGGCCGTCCATGCCGACCAACGCGATCGACCGTGCTGTCGCGGTGCGGGGACGCGCCGGCGCCCGGCCGGGTGGCAGGCTGACGTCGGTGCGCACCGGCAGGGCCGTGGCCGACGCCTCCGCCCCACGGCGGGAGGTCATGCGACACCCGCCACATGGGTGATCCGGACCGGCCTGTCGCCAGTGATCACGATGCCGATCGCGTCGAACCGCACCCGGACGTACCCGTGGTGCTGCTCGGCGAGGAAGGCGCGGGTGACCGCCCGCATCCGGGACACCTTGAGCGGGGTGATCGCCTCCAGCGGGTCGCCGAAGTCGTAGCCGACCCGCGTCTTCACCTCGCACACGACGAGCACCGGACCCTGCGGGGACGCCTCGACGGCGAACACATCGACCTCACCTGCCCGGCACCGCCAGTTCCGTGCCAGGACGACCAACCCGGCGTCCTCCAGGGCCTCCACCGCCAGGTCCTCCCCGGCGACGGCCAGGGCGCGGCGCTGCTGCGTACGTTGCTGATCCATGCCGACCACCTCCGAAGGGAGGGTGGTGCGCGGTCAGCGCCGGGAGACCGATCCGTCGGCTGCTGTGGACAGCCGGGCGAAGGACGGATCCGGCTGTGGACAGGACCGGCCACAACGGGCACCGGTCCGGGCATCCTCACGCGGACCCGGGCTCACCGGCACGCACTGGCGAGCTGCGGGGCGGGCCACCGGAGCGCGACCCGGCTCAGGGACGCGGCACACTGAGGTCGGAGTGGTCGATCTCCTCGATCGACACGTCCCGGAACGTCAGTACCTTGGCGCTCTTGACGAACCGGGCAGGCCGATACATGTCCCACACCCACGCGTCGGCCATCGAGACCTCGTAATAGACATCGCCGCCCTCGGTGCGCACCTTGAGGTCCACGGCGTTGCACAGATAGAACCGGCGCTCCGTCTCCACGGCATAGGTGAAGATCTCGACGACTGCCTTGTACTCCTTGTACAACTGCAGTTCGAGGTCGCTCTCGTACTGTTCCAGGTCCTCGGTGCTCATCTCGCAGCCAGCCTAGCCGCGCGGATCACGTTGTCATAGCGCATCCGGTGCTGAGGGCAGGGCCCCAGCTCCTCGAGCGCCTCCTGGTGAGCGCGGGTCGAGTAGCCCTTGTGCTGGGCGAAGCCGTAGCCCGGGTAGTCCTCGTCCATCGCCACCATGACGCGGTCCCGGCTCACCTTCGCCAGCACCGAGGCGGCGGCGACACAGGCTGCCACCCGATCGCCCTTCCACAGCGCCAGCCCGGGGACGCCCAGGCCGTCGACCGCGAACCCGTCGGTGAGGCAATAGTGCGCCGGCACGTCCAGGCGGAGCAGGGCCCGCCGCAACGCTTCGAGGTTCGACGGCTGGATCCCCCGACGGTCACACTCGGTCGAGGGGATCTCCACGACCGCCCAGGCGAGTGCGCGCTCCACGATCAGGTCGTACGCCACGTCCCGCTGGTGCGGCGTCATCAGCTTGGAATCGCGCAGCCCGGGGATCTCCGCTCCGGGCGCGTCGTCGAGGACGACGGCTGCGGCCACCAGCGGGCCGGCGCAGGCGCCGCGTCCGGCCTCGTCCGCCCCGGCGACCGGGCCGAGTCCCCGCGCGACGAGGGCGCGTTCGTACGCATAGAGGTCCGGGGTGGCCGAGGGCGCGGTGGGGCTCATCAGCAGCTGACGCCCGCCGGTTCGATCGTCGCCTGCTGCGGCGCAGCCGTGGTGGCGGGCGGGACCGCGGCGAGTCCCGCGGACTTCTGGAGGAGGGTGGTGCGATTGAACGGGGCGAAGATGGCCCACCCCACCCCTGCCACATCGGTCAGGGGCACGAAGGCATCCGCACCCTGCGGCTCACCGGGCACCACGTCGGCAAGGTGACAGCGCGAATCGGCGCTGGCGTTGCGGTGGTCGCCCATCACGAAGATCCGCCCGGCGGGAACGACGACCGTGAACCGGATGTCGGAGGCGGCGACCTGCTCGCCGGACTCCGAGCGGTACAGATAGGCCTTCTCGTCCACGGACCGGCCGTTGACGGTGAGGTGTCCGACGGCGTCGCAGCAGGCGACGGTGTCGCCCGGCATGCCGACGACACGCTTGATCAGGTAGTTCTGGGAGGTGTCGGGCAGGACACCGACGAACTCGAGGGCCTGGCCCACCGGGCCACGCTTGACCATCGGGTTGGGGCCGAGCCATCCGCCCGAATCACGGAAGACGACGATGTCGCCCCGCTCGACGTGGGAGATCTTCTGGGCGACGACCCGGTCACCGACCTCCAGGGTGTTCTCCATCGATCCCGACGGGATGATGAACATCTGTCCCACGAAGTGCTGGAGCACCGAGGAGACCACCACGGCGCCCACAAGGATGATGAAGGCCTCCTTGACGGCCCGCCAGATCCGTTGCCCCGTGGTGGGGGGAAATTCCCGGGATGTGTCCACGGTGGTCGGTTTCCTTTCCCGGGCGCAGACGAGAGGTCATCGCGATCGTACGCCCGGGATCGGAATCTGCCGAAGCAACGCGTCAGTTGGTGCGCTTCTCCTTGATCTTGGCGGCCTTGCCGCGACGATCGCGCAGGTAGTACAGCTTGGCGCGACGGACATCGCCGCGACGGTCGACCTCGATCTTCTCGATGATCGGGCTGTGCACGGGGAACGTACGCTCCACGCCCACCCCGAAGCTCACCTTGCGGGCGGTGAAGGTCTCCTGGAGACCGCCACCGGCGCGGGCGATCACGACGCCGGCGAAGACCTGGACGCGGGAACGGTTGCCCTCGACGACCTTGACGTGGACCTTGACGGAGTCGCCGGGACGGAAGTCCGGGATGTCGTCACGGAGGGATGCGGCGTCGACCGCAGCAATCAGCTTGCTCATGGTGTTGTCCTCGCCGGTGCCACAGGCCACCTTGCAGTCAGGATGGATGACGACCCCCACGTCACGAGCGATCCCCCTGTGGCAGGAGTCATGAACGTACGGGCAACAGCTGAGCATTCTGCCACAGACCGGTGAGAGCCCTCAAATCCCGGCCCACACCGGACGAGCCACCGGCGCCGGGCCGGTCGCTCACCGGGCCCTGGGCCACTCACACCCGATCAACCAGGACTCAACCATTCGCCGCAGGCCAACGACTCGCACCCGACCAACCACTCACAGCAGGCCCTCCACGCACCCGGCCGACCGCTCGTCCTACGACAGCCGCAGCAGGTCTCAGGCGAGGCGGCGCACCCGGGGCAGGTCGATGACCCGATTGGCGAGGACCGGCAGCTCGGTACGGGCGCGCAGCGCCCGGTCGGGATCGATCTCGACGACCAGCAGGTCGGCGGTGGCGCCGAGCTCGGCGATGACCTCCCCGCTGGGATCGACGACCATCGAATGGCCGACCCCGGTCGGGGCGCCGGTGGAGACCCCCGGCGTCGCACCGGCCGGCACCGCCTGGCCGCAGGCGAGCACCCAGCTCGTGGTGTCGAGGGCCCGGGCACGGCAGGCAAGCCGCCACTGCTCCAGCTTGCCGGGACCGTCCTGCCAGGAGGCCGGCACCACGTGCACCGTCGCCCCGGCGGCGGCGAGGGCGGTGTAGAGGGCGGGGAACCGGACGTCGTAGCAGATCGACAGCCCGACCAGGGCTCCCCCACCGTCCCGGGACGGGACGCTGACCAGGCAGGGCGCCTCGCCGGGGGCGACCGTCCGGGACTCCCGGAAGCCGAAGGCGTCGAACAGGTGCACCTTGTCGTAGCCGTCGTGGATGCCCCGGCCGGTGACCAGCAGTGTGTTGCGGACCCGCGCCCGGCCCGCGTTGCGGCTCGGCCCTTCGGGTCCGCTCGGCTCAGGTTCACCGGGGGTGAACATGCCCGCCATCACGACGATGTCCGCGCGATCCGCATACGCCGCCACCTGCCGGGCCCACGGGCCGTCGAGCTCCTCGGCCACTCCCCTGAGGGAATGCCCGAAGGCCTTCATCGTCGCCTCGGGGAACACCACCAGGTCGGCACCGGCGACCGCGGCGCGGGCCGTCCACTCGCCCACCAGGGTGAGGTTGGCCGCGGGGTCCAGGCCGGAGGACACCTGGGCGAGAGCGATCCGCATGTGCCCACCCTAGACGCCACCGGCCCTCGCCCCGCGGCTGCGGGACGAGGGCCGGTGTCAGGCGGACCGGGGTCAGCCCAGGTGCTTGCCGTCCACCGTCGACAGCGCGCCCCAGAGGTCGCGGTTGAGACGGGAGATGAACTGCAGCGGGATGCCCTTCGGGCAGACGGCGCTGCACTCACCGATGTTGGTGCAGTTGCCGAAGCCCTCCGCGTCCTGCTGGGCGACCATCCCGAGCGCGCGGGAGCGACGCTCCGGCTGACCCTGCGGGAGGGAGCCCAGATGGGTGATCTTGGCCGCGGTGAACAGCATCGCCGAGCCGTTGGGGCAGGCGGCGACACAGGCACCGCAGCCGATGCAGGTGGCCGCGTCGAACGCACGGTCGGCATCGGCCTTCGGCACCGGGGTGGAGTGGGCCTCCGGAGCGGTGCCGGTCGGGGCGGAGATGTAGCCCCCGGCCTGGATGATGCGGTCGAACGCGGTGCGGTCGACGACCAGGTCCTTGATCACCGGGAAGGCCGTGGCCCGCCACGGCTCGACGTCGATGACGTCGCCGTCCTTGAACTCCCGCATGTGGAGCTGGCAGGTGGTGGTCTGGTAGGTGGTCTGACCACGCCCGTGCGGGATGCCGTTGATCACGACACCACACATGCCGCAGATGCCCTCGCGGCAGTCGGAGTCGAAGGCCACCGGCTCCTCGCCGTTCTCCGTGAGCTGCTCGTTGAGGACATCGAGCATCTCCAGGAACGACATGTGCTCGTCGATGTCCTGCAGCTTGTAGTCGACCATCTTGCCCTTGCTACGGGCATCCTTCTGGCGCCATACGCGCAACGTGACGTTCACTTGTAGCTCCGTGTCTTCAGCTCGATGTTGTTGTAGACCAGCTGCTCACGGTGCAGGACCGGCTTCCCGTCCCGGCCGGCAGCCTCCCACGCGGAGACATAGAGGAACTGGTCGTCGTGGCGGAGTGCCTCGCCGTCCTCCGTGCGGGACTCCGCACGGAAGTGGCCACCACACGACTCCCGACGCTGCAGGGCGTCGATACACATCAGCTCACCGAGCTCGATGAAGTCGATCACACGCAGGGCGCGCTCGAGCGCCTGGTTGAGGCCGGCGCCCTCACCGGTGACCTTCACGTTCTGCCAGAAGTCCGCCTTCAGGTCGCGGATCAGGCCGATGGCCTTGATCAGGCCCTGCTCGGTGCGCTCCATCCCGCAGTACTCCCACATGATGTGGCCGAGCTCCTTGTGGATGCTGTCGACCGTACGGGAACCCTGGATGGAGAGCAGCTTCTCGGTGCGCTCCTTGACCGCGGCGATGGCCTCCTGGGCCGCCGGGTGGGAGTCGTCGATGGCGTCGTACGGCGCCCCCGCGAGGTAGTTCGGGATGGTCGTCGGCAGCACGAAGTAGCCGTCCCCCAGACCCTGCATCAGCGCGGACGCGCCGAGGCGGTTGGCTCCCTGGTCGGAGAAGTTGGCCTCGCCGGCGCAGAACAGGCCCGGGATCGAGGTCTCCAGGTCGTAGTCCACCCAGAGGCCGCCCATGGTGTAGTGGACGGCGGGGTAGATCCGCATCGGGGTCTCGTACGGGTTCTCACCGGTGATCTGGGCGTACATGTCGAACAGGTTGCCGTACTTGGCCTCGACGGCCTTGCGGCCCATCCGACCGATGGCCTCGCTGAAGTCGAGGTAGACACCACGGCGGCGGACCACCTTCTCACCGGTCTGCTGGTCCACCTCCTCGATCGCCGGGCCGACACCGCGGCCCTCGTCGCAGCGGTACTTGGCCTGGCGCGACGCGATGTCACGCGGGACCAGGTTGCCGAACGCCGGGTAGATCCGCTCCAGGTAGTAGTCGCGGTCCTCCTCGGCGATCTGGCGCGGGTCCTTCTCACAGTCCTCGGCCTTCTTGGGCACCCAGATGCGGCCGTCGTTGCGCAGCGACTCCGACATCAGCGTCAGCTTCGACTGGTAGTCGCCGTGCTGCGGGATGCACGTCGGGTGGATCTGCGTGTAGCAGGGGTTGCCGAAGTAGGCACCGCGCTTGTGCGCCCGCCAGGCGGCGGTCACGTTGGAGCCCATGGCGTTCGTCGACAGGAAGAAGACGTTGCCGTAGCCGCCGGTGGCCAGGATGACCACGTCGGCGTAGTAGGTCTCGATCGCGCCGGTGATCATGTTGCGCACGACGATGCCGCGGGCGCGGCCGTCGGCGATGATGACGTCCTGCATCTCGTGGCGTGCGTACATCGTCACGGTGCCGGCGGCGACCTGACGCTCCAGCGCCTGGTAGGCGCCGATCAGCAGCTGCTGGCCCGTCTGGCCGCGGGCGTAGAACGTACGCGAGACCTGCACGCCACCGAACGAGCGGTTGTCGAGCAGACCACCGTACTCGCGGGCGAACGGCACGCCCTGCGCGACGCACTGGTCGATGATGTTCGCCGACACCTGGGCGAGGCGGTAGCTGTTCGTCTCGCGGGCGCGGTAGTCGCCGCCCTTGACGGTGTCGTAGAAGAGGCGGTAGGTGGAGTCACCGTCGTTGCGGTAGTTCTTCGCCGCGTTGATGCCACCCTGCGCGGCGATGGAATGCGCACGCCGCGGGCTGTCCTGGTAGCAGAAGTTCAGGACGTTGTAGCCCATCTCGCCCAGCGAGGCGGCAGCGGCGCCGCCCGCCAGCCCGGTGCCGACGATGATGATGTGCATCTTGCGACGGTTGGACGGGTTCACCAGCTTGGCGTTGAACTTCCGCTGGTCCCACATCTTCTCGATGGGGCTGTCGAGCGGCGCCTTGGTGTCATGGATGTCGTTGCCCTCGAGCCAGAGGGACTCAGGAGTTGTCGTGGTCATAGCGTCGTCCTCCTCAGGCGCCCATGGTCGGGATCGCCGGCTGGGTGATCAGGATCCACGTGACCGGGGCCAGGAAGCCGACCCACAGCACACCCGCAACGATCCAGGCCAGCGCGTTGAGGTTGTAACGGGCCGACGGGCCGACGTGCAGGCCGATGGTGGTGAAGGCGCTCCAGATCCCGTGCCGCAGGTGCAGCAGCACGGCGGTCAGGGCGATCACGTAGAACAGCCAGACCCACCACTGCTCGAAGCCGGCCACGACGCGAGCGTACGGGGAGGACTGCATGATGGCCTCGGTCCGCAGCTTCGTCGCAGTGAAGTGCAGGATGTGCGCCACGACGAAGAGGAAGATGATGACGCCGCCCCAGCGCATCGTGCGCGACGCGTACGTGCGCTGCATGCCGCTGCTGTTCTTGCCCGACTCGTAACGCTTGCCGATGCCGCCGACGGCGGCCCAGGACTTCCGGGTCACCACGATCGCGGACACGATGTGCAGCACGACTCCGGCGAGCATCACGACACGGACGATCCAGAGGAAGCCACGGTTGGCCAGGATCGGCTCGAGCATGGTGCGCAGGTGATGCGCGTAGGTGTCATAGGCTTCCTGGCCCGCAAAGAGCTTCAGGTTGCCGTACATGTGAAAGAGCAGGAAGCCCACCATGAGGAGGCCTGTGATTGCCATCACTGCCTTCCACACAACAGTGGAGCGCGCTGCTCGCTGCTTGGTTGTGAGAGTTGCTGTCGCCACGGCCAATACCATAGAGCACCCCACTGACCCCGGTGCGAGGCAGGGCCAAAACTGTGATGGAGTCGGTGATCTACCCGCCGTGGCAGGGCGCGCCGGACGGCGGCCGTCCCGTCGGACGGACCGCTGCCGAAAGTACCCCTGCGGGATTCGTGTCCGCAGGTTCAGGCCGGGGCGCCGGTGCCGGTCTCCGTGCCGGTGCCGGTGCCGGTGCCGGTGCCGGCGACCGTACCGGTCTCCCCGCTGGCTCCGCTGCCTGCGACGGTGTCGGTCCCCCCGACCCCGGGCAGCAGGTCCGGGCGGCGCCGGCGGGTGCGTTCCAGGGACTGCGCCCGGCGCCAGGCGTCCACCCGGCCGTGGTCGCCGGACAGCAGCACCGGTGGCACCTCGAGTCCGCGCCAGCTCGACGGTTTGGTGTAGACCGGGTACTCCAGCAGCCCGTCCTGCCCCTCCGCGTACGACTCCTCCACCAGGCTGTCGGGGTTGCCGATCACTCCGGGGATGAGCCGGACGACCGCCTCGATCATCGCCAGGACGGCGACCTCGCCACCGTTCAGCACGTAGTCGCCCAGGCTCACCTCGCGCACCGGCATGAGCGTACGGGCGTAGTCCGTCACCCGGGCATCGATGCCCTCGTAGCGGCCGCAGGCGAAGAGCAGATGCGGCTCACGGGACCACTCCTGGGCCAGCGCCTGGGTGAACGGCACCCCGGACGGGGTGGGGACGACCAGGATCGGCGGCGCCTGCGGGGCCACCAGCGCGTCGAACGCCTCGCCCCACGGCTCCGGCTTCATCACCATCCCCGCTCCCCCGCCGTACGGGGTGTCGTCGACGGTGCGATGACGGTCGTGGGTCCAGTCGCGCAGGTCGTGCACGCCGACCGCCAGCAGCCCGGACGCCACCGCCTTGCCGACCAGGGACAACCGCAGCGGGGCGAAGTAGTCGGGGAAGATCGACACGACGTCGATCCGTTGGGTCGGTTCGGCCTGGACCGGCGGCTCATGCATCGGCGCCATCGCCCTCGGTCTCCAGGTCGGTGAGCAGCCCGGGCACGTCAGCCAGGGTCAGTGTCCCGGCCGCCAGGTCGACCGCGGGGACCAGCGCCGCGACGAACGGCACCAGTCTGGTCCCCGCCGGTGTGGAGATCTCCAGCAGGTCCTGGGCGGGCAGGTGCACAACGAACTCGACCGTGCCCGCCCGCTCGCCCGCTGCGGTGAGCGCCGTCAGGCCGATCAGTTGCCGGTCGTAGTAGGAGTCCTTCTCCGCCGGCAGCTCCGCCTGGTCGACCTCGGCGGTCAGCATCCAGCCACGGGCGGCCTCGACGGCGGTCCGATCGGGCAGTTCCTCGAACAGCACCAGCAGTCGGCTCTGGTGCCAGTGGGTGGCGGTCACGGTCAGCGTACGTCCGGTGCCCTCCACGACCAGTCGTTCGCCCACGGCGAACCGGCGCTCGGGTTCGTCCGTACGCAACTCGACGGTCACCTCACCGCGGATGCCGTGGGGTTTGCCGATCCTGCCGACCACGACGGTGGTGCTGTCGCTCATGGGTTCCTCTCGAGCCTGGGAATGGTCGTGCCCCGCAGCCGACAGACTGCGGGGCACGGATGTCGTCGTCCCGGGACGCGACCGCCGTCAGCGGCGGCCGTTCCCCCGGGGCCGATCGATATCGGCGAAATCGACCCGGACGGACTCCCGTCCGGCCAGGGCACCGATCACGGTACGCAGCGCGGTGGCGGTACGCCCACGGCGCCCGATCACCTTGCCGATGTCATCGGGGTGCACGTGCACCTCGAGCAGGCGTCCACGACGAAGGTTCTTGTCCTTGACGTGGACGTCGTCGGGATGCGGCACGATGCCCCGGACCAGGTGTTCGAGGGCCTCGGCGAGCACGATCAGGCCTCGGCCTCGTCGGCGGCCTCGTCCTCGGAGGTCCCGGCGGCCGCAGGGGCCTCCTTGGCCTCCGCCTTCTTCGCCGAGAAGGCCTCGACCAGGGGCTCGCCCTTGGCGTCGGCCAGCTGGGCGTTGAAGATCGCGGTCTTGTCGGGGCGCTCGGCCTGCGGGGTCACGCCGGACGGCACGGAGGTGTCGCCGGTGAACTGCTGCCAGTCACCGGTGCGCTTGAGCAGCGCCACGACGGCCTCGGTCGGCTGGGCACCCACACCGAGCCAGTACTGGGCGCGCTCGGAGTCGATCTCGATGATCGAGGGGTCGTTCTTCGGGTGGTACTGCCCGATCTCCTCGATGGCGCGACCATCACGCTTGGAACGCGAGTCCATGATGACGACGCGGTAGTGCGGGGTGCGGATCTTGCCGAGCCGCTTCAGTCGAATCTTGACAGCCACGTGTGTGGATACTCCTGTACGAATGTCCCGGAACGCCCCGGGGATGTCGGATGGGACGAGGATCGGCGTGGGGTCACCGGCTCCGCGGCCCGGGTGGATCCGTGCGCCTCGGCATGAGAGGGGTCCGAGCACACAGATGCAGGCGCCATTGTGCCACGGATCGTCGGGGTCGGGGAAATCGCGGCCCGGCCCGGCTCAGGCGTCCCGGTCGCCGGGGTACACCCGACCGCGCAGGACGACCAGCCGGGGGTGGCGCACCGCTCCCGGGTCCCGGCGCGGATCGGTGTCGTACACCACGACGTCGGCGGAGGCCCCCGGCTCCACGCCCGGCACCCCGAGCCAGGCCCGGCCCCGCCAGGAGGCTGCGCCCAGCGCCCACTCGAGGCCACCGACCCTGGCCAGCAACTCGATCTCCTGTCCGATCAGCCCGTGCGGCAGGCTGCCGCCGGCGTCGGTCCCGGCGTAGATCGGCACGCCGGCCTCCTTGGCCTTGCCGATCGTCTCGAAACGTCGCGCGTGCAGGTCACGCATGTGCGCCGCGTACACCGGGAACTTCGCCTCCCCCGCCTCGGCGATGGCCGGGAAGGTCTCGAGGTTGACCATGGTCGGCACCAGTGCCACCTGGTTCTCGGCCATCAGGTCGACCACCTCGTCGGTGATCCCGGTGCCGTGCTCGATGCCGTCGATGCCGCTCTCCACCAGCTCGGCGACCGACTGCTCGGCGAAGCAGTGGGCGGTGACCCGGGCCCCGAGCCGGTGCGCCCGATCGATCGCCTCGGCGGCCACCTGCTGGGACCACAGCGGGGCGAGGTCACCGGTGCCACGGTCGATCCAGTCCCCGACCAGCTTGACCCAGCCGTCGCCGGCGGCGACCTGCTGCTCGACCGCGGCCACCAGGTCCTCGGGGTCGACCTCCTGGGCATAGTTGCGGATGTAGCGCTTGGGTCGGGCGATGTGCCGGCCGGCGCGGATGATCCGTGGCAGGTCCTCGCGGTCGTCGATCCAGTGCGTGTCGGCCGGCGACCCGGCGTCGCGGATCAGCAGGGTCCCGGCCTCCCGGTCGGCCAGCGCCTGGTGTTCGGAGGTCTCGTGGTCGACCGCGCCGTGGGCGTCCAGCCCGACATGGCAGTGGGCGTCGACCAGCCCTGGGAGGAGCCAGACGTCGCGGGCGACGGTCCGCGCACCCGAGAGGGGACCCTCGACGAACCGTCCCTCGCTGATCCACAGGTCGACCGGCTCGTCTCCGGGCAGCAGCACGCCGTGCAGGTGCAGATCGGGGGCGGGTGCCGACAGATCGTCGGCCGGCACCCGGCCGTGCCGGTGGCTGTGGATGTGCGGGATCCCACCGTCGTGGGAGTGGACGAACGCCCCCGGTCCGTGCGAGCGGTCCGGGGACGTACGGGCGACGGCCGTGTCGGGGTCGGTCATGGCACCTCCTGGGTCGCCCCCAGTCTGGCGGACCGACCGGCCACTGTCAGCCGCTCGAGGGTCAGGGTCGGTGCTGCTGGTCGAACATCTTCTGCAGATCGGGCGAGAGCTGGAAGTCCTTCATCGCCCGCTCCAGGTCGGCACCGTCCGGGACCCCGGCGCCGAAGGCCGAGGCCGCGGCCTGGTCCGGCTGCTCGGCCGTCGGGCCGGAGGCCCGCTTCGCGGGGTTGCCGGAGACCTTGTTCCCCTTCTTCTTCTGCTTCCTCGCCTGCTGCCGGGCGGCCTTCGGCGCCCCCGGCAGTCCGGGCATCCCCGGCATGCCGCCCATGGCGCCACCGGCCATCGAGGCCATCATCTTGCGGGCCTCCACGAACCGGTTGACCAGGTTGTTGACCTCGGTGACGGTGACCCCACAGCCCTTGGCGATGCGGGCCCGGCGGGAACCGTTGAGGATGCTCACGTCGGACCGCTCGGCCGGGGTCATCGACAGGATGATCGCCTCGACCCGGTCGATCTCCTTCTCGTCGATGTTCTCGATCTGGCTCTTCAGATCCCCCATGCCGGGCAGCATCCCGAAGACCTTGGACAGCGGGCCCATCTTCCGGACGGCCTTCATCTGGTCGAGGAAGTCCTGCAGGCCGAATTCCTTGCCACCCTTCGAGCCGGCCAGCTTCGCGGCGGCCTTCGCGGACTGCTCCGCGTCGAAGGTCCGCTCGGCCTGCTCGATCAGGGTGAGGACGTCGCCCATCCCAAGGATGCGCGAGGCCATCCGGTCGGGATGGAAGACATCGAAGTCCGCCACCTTCTCGCCGTTGGAGGCGAACATGATCGGCTTGCCGGTGACCTTGCGGATCGACAGCGCCGCGCCACCACGGGCGTCACCGTCCAGCTTGGTCAGCACGACCCCGTCGAAACCGACACCCTCCTGGAAGGCGTTGGCCGTGTTGACGGCGTCCTGACCGATCATCGCGTCGACGACGAAGAGCACCTCGTCGGGCCGGACCGCCGCACGGATGTCGGCGGCCTGCTGCATCATCTCGGCATCGATACCGAGGCGGCCGGCGGTGTCGACCACGACCACGTCGTACAACTTGCGTCGGGCCTCCTCGAGGGAGTCGCGCGCGACCTGCACCGGGTCGCCCACCCCGTTGCCGGGCTGCGGGGCGTAGACGTGCACCCCGGCACGCTCACCGACCACCTGCAGCTGGTTGACCGCGTTGGGGCGCTGCAGGTCGGCGGCGACCAGCAGCGGCGTGTGGCCCTCCCGCTTCAGCCAGGTGGCCAGCTTGCCGGCCAGGGTCGTCTTGCCGGCGCCCTGGAGGCCGGCGAGCATGATCACCGTCGGCGGCTGCTTGGCGAACCGGATGGTCCGGGTCTGCCCACCGAGGATCTCGGTGAGCTCCTCGTTGACGATCTTGACGATCTGCTGGGAAGGGTTCAGCGCCTGGGAGACCTCGGCGTTGCGGGCCTTGACCTTGACCGCATTGACGAATTCCTTCACCACGGCGAGGTTGACGTCGGCCTCGAGCAGCGCGATGCGGATCTCGCGGGCAGTGGCGTCGATGTCGGCGTCGGTCAGCCGGCCTTTGCCGCGCAGGTTCTTGAAGGTCGCGGCCAGGCGGTCCTGCAGGGTGTCGAACAAGATGGTCCTCGGGTTCACTCAGCGCGATGGTCGTCGGTCAGGGATGGGCCGGGCGGAGGCTCCGCAGCCGGGTGGACGTACGGACGAGCCGATGTCCCGGCGCACCTGACGTCCCAGGATACCCACCCCTGGGACCCTCCCCGCACCCGTGCCGCCCCGGGGCGTACGGGTGTCCGGGACGTACGGGCGTACGGGTGTCCGAGACGTACGGGCGTACGTACGACCCCGGCGTACGCCCGACGGGTCAAGGGCGCGCCGGCTCCAGCAGGGCGTCCACGAAGGTCGCGGGGTCGAAGGGGGCGAGGTCGTCCACGCCCTCCCCCAGTCCGATCAGCTTGACCGGGACGCCCAGCTCTCGCTGGACCTGGATGACGATGCCGCCCTTGGCCGAGCCGTCGAGCTTGGTGAGCACGATGCCGGTGATGCCGATCTCCTGGGCGAACACCCGGGCCTGGGTGAGACCGTTCTGGCCGGTGGTCGCGTCGAGGACGAGCAGCACCTCGCTGACCGGCGCCTTCTTCTCGATCACCCGCTTGATCTTGCCGAGCTCGTCCATCAGGCCGGTCTTGGTGTGCAGCCGGCCGGCGGTGTCGACCAGCACGACATCGACCTCCTGCTCGATGCCGGCGGTGACGGCGTCGAAGGCGACCGAGGCGGGATCCGCTCCCTCCGCGCCGCGGACGGTGGGCACCCCGACGCGCCCGCCCCAGGTCTCCAGCTGGTCGGCCGCCGCAGCCCGGAAGGTGTCGGCGGCGCCGAGCAGCACGTCCTTGTCCTCGGCGACGAGGACGCGGGCCAGCTTGCCGCAGGTGGTGGTCTTGCCGGTGACGTTGACGCCGACCACCATCACCACCGCCGGGGTCGCCCCGGTGCGGTCGACGTGCAGGTCGCGGTCCAGGGTCGGGTCGACCAGCGCGACGAGCTCCTCGCGGAGGGCCGCCCCGGCCCGGGCCGGCTCGGAGATGCCCTCGACGCGCAGCCGGGTGCGGAGCTTCTCGACCAGCTCGGTAGTGGGGCCGACACCCATGTCGGAGGTGAGCAGGGTGTCCTCGAAGTCCTCCCAGGTCTCCTCGTCGAGGTTGTCGCTGGACAGCAGCATCAACAGGCCGCGGGCGAGCGCGTTGTTCGACCCGGCCAGGCGGGCCCGCAGCCGGGCCATCCGGGTCCGCGGTGGTTCGGGCACCTCGAGCGGGATCTCGACCTCGGGGGTGCTGATCAGCGGTTCGCCGGCGGGGGCCTCGGCGGCCGCCTCCGGCTCGGTGACCGGTCCCTCAGCAGGCACCTCGGCGCTCGGCGCCTCGGCGGTTGCGGTGGGCCCGGCAGGGGGCTCCCCGGCGGCGGGCCGTTCCTCGGTGGTGACCCCGCCGGTGGGCTGCTGCCCGACCGACGGCGCCGAGCCGCGGCCGACCTGACGACGATCGGCGCCCGGTGGGAGCCTCTTCTGCGAGGCCGCGACGGCGATGACACCGGCGATCAGCAGGACCGCGACGATGATGCTGACGATGATGGGCGTGACCAGCACGCTGGGTATCGCGAGGACGAACACGTCCCCATCTTGTCATGCGACCGTGTGGGGACCGCTCCGATGGTGCCGGGGACCGGGTGCCGGTGGCCGGAGGAGGATGGCCGGGTCAGGACCACCCCGGGTGGCGGATCACCGGTGGTGGGCGGGCCGGTGGCGGCGGGGAGCGCCTCAGGCGCCGAAGTCGCCGGTCGTCGGCAGGTCGCTGCCGCGCGGTGGCGTACGTCCGTCCGGGCCGGGCCGGGCGCCGAAGGGCAGGTCACCGGCTCCCGGGCCCCGGCCCGGGGTGGCCTCGGTGTCCGGCTGCGTCGGCCGGGTGCCGTCCGGGTCGGCGGATCCGTCGGCCCGGCGCCGGCGGGCGAGGGTGCGCTCGAAGCCCGCCATCCGCGGGGACGGTTCGGCCTCACCGCTCAGCTGGCGCGCGGCCCATTCGAACCCGCCGGCGAGGTCGGGCGCCTTTTCGGAGACCTCGGGCAGGCCGCCACGCATACCCACGACGACGACGCCGGCGATCACCACGGCCAGGACGAGCGCGACCACCACCGCGATGACGACGATTCCCATGGCAGTGCCTCCCCGTGCTGCGGTCTCGAGTGTGGCCGGTCAGGCCCCGGTGTGGTGGTCGGACCGCGGGCGCGGTCGTCAGGATTCAGGTACGGCCGCGGTGAGGTCCACCGTCCGGCCCAGGATCAGTGCTCTGACAAGCACCGACGTCGTCAGCCTACTCGGCCGGTCGCTCATCGGTACCGTCGGACTGCTTGGCCCGGACATTCTTGGCCCGGACACCGGCGAACACCCACAGCTTGCTGAGCACGAAGTTGAACGGGGTGGCGACCAGGGTGCCGATCAGCGTGGCCCAGTAGAGCAGGGTCCGGAAGCCGTTCGAGTCGTCGAACACATCGCGCGGCAACGCGATCGGGGAGGTCGGGTTGATCATCAGGGTCTGCACGATGACATTGACCACGAAGGCGGCCAGGCCCGCGGCGAGGAACGGGAAGAACCCGCGCCACCAGCCACCGTGATGGCGGGACCGGAAGGTCCACATCCGGTTCAGCTGGTAGTTCCAGGTGTTCGCGATGAGGAAGGCCACGGTCGCGTACAGATGGTAGAGCCGGATGCTCCACCGCGTGCCGAACAGGTTGAGCAGGGCCATCTCGTAGTGGGGGTAGATCTTCTTGCAGATGATCACCACCAGCAGGTTGACCAGCACACCGGAACCGCCGACGAGACCGAACTTGAAGAACTGCCGGATGGTGTGCCCGTACGTGGCCGCGAACGACTTCTGGTGGGTTCCGGACGCGCTGGGTGCGGGGGGTCTGGTGGTCACGGCGGTGCAGGCCTATCGGTCGACGGTGGGGAACGGTCCGAGGTCGGGGCGGGGTGGGATCGGCTCAGCGACGGTGCCTGGGCAGCCGCTGACAACGTGGGCAGCGGAACGATGAACGGTTCATGAACGCCTCTCTGCGGATCGGCGCGCCGCACCGGGGGCAGGGCAGGTCCTCCTGGCCGTACGCGTTGAGGGAGCGGTCGAAGTAGCCGCTCTCCCCGTTCACGTTGACGTACAGGCTGTCGAACGACGTCCCGCCCTGGTCGAGTGCTCGCCCCATGATCGTACGCACGGCGTCGAGGAGTGCGTGAACCCGGGTGGCGGCGATGCTGTCGGTCGCCTGCGCGTAGTGCACGCGGGCCAGCCAGAGCGCCTCGTCGGCGTAGATGTTGCCGATGCCCGAGACGACGGTCTGGTCCAACAGGGCCCGCTTGATGCCGGTCCGGCGCCGACGGATCGTCCGCACCACCGACGCCGGGTCGTATGTCTCCTCGAACGGGTCGGGGGCGATGTGGGCGATCTCGGGTGGGACCCCACCGTCGGCCTCACTGACCAGCAGACCGCCGAACATCCGCTGGTCGCAGAACCGGACCTCCGGCCCCTCGTCGAAAGAGAACCGGACCCGGACGTGGGCCTGATCGGGTGATCCCGGTGCGTCGATCCGGAACTGGCCGCTCATCCCCAGGTGGGTGAGGATCGCCTCGCCCGAGTCGAGCGGCAGCCACAGGTACTTGCCGCGTCGGACCGGCTCGAGGAACGTACGCCCCACCAGCCGGGCGGCGAAGTCCTGCGGTCCGGCGAGATGACGGCGCACCGGCCGGGGATGGAGCACCTCCACCCCGGTGAGCGTACGGCCGACGAGGTGCGGCGCAAGTCCGCGCCGCACGACCTCGACCTCGGGAAGCTCAGGCACCGTCGGCGGTGGTGGCCGCAGGGCGGGCGTCGAGGTCCGGCCGGGTGTCCGCCGCGGACTCGGCTGCTGCACGTTCCGCCGCTGCACGTTCCGCATGGAGGGCCCGGTAGGCCGTCTCGGCGGCCTCCTGCTCGGCGTACTTCTTCGACCGGCCGGTGCCGGGGCCGAAATGCTGGTCACCCACCCGGACGTACGCGGTGAACCGCTTGTCATGGTCGGGACCGGCCGAGGTGACCTCATAGGTCGGCGAGTCCGACCCGAGATCGGCGGCGATCTCCTGCAGCGACGTCTTCCAGTCGAGCCCGGCGCCCATCGTGGCCGCTTCGGCGATCAGGTCGTCGAGGACATGGTGGACGAACGTCCGGGCCCCGTCGATGCCGTACTGGACGTGGACCGCCCCGATGATCGCTTCCATCGCATCGGCCAGCAACGAGTCCTTGTCCCGGCCACCGGTGGTGAGCTCACCGCGCCCGAGGCGCAGCAGGTCACCGACACCGAGCGTCCGGGCCACCCGGGCAAGGGCCTGGGTGGAGACGACCGCCGCCCGCAGCTTCGCCAGCCGGCCCTCGGCGAGATCGGGGTACGTCGCGAAGATGTGCTCGGTCACGACAACGCCCAGCACGGAATCCCCCAGGAATTCGAGCCGTTCGTTCGTCGGGATCCGACCGTGTTCGTACGCGTACGACCGATGGGTCAGGGCCAACTCAAGAAGCTGGGGGTCGGGTGCGACCCCCAGCTCATCGAGAAGCTGTTCGGCTGTGGAGGCGGATACTACACCGCCGGTCACGATCAGGCGTCCAGAACCTGACGGCGCTCACCGCGCGGGCCGTACTGGCCGCACTCGGGGCAGGCGGTGTGAGGCAGGTGCTTCGCACGGCAGGCCGGGTTGGCGCAGGTGACCAGGGTCGGCGCGGCGGCCTTCCACTGGGAACGACGATTCCGCGTGTTGGAGCGGGACATCTTCCGCTTGGGGACTGCCACGGGTCTCTCCTTCTTGTCTTCGGGTGCCTGCACACCATCTGGTCGCGTGCAGACGCAAGTGAAAACTATAGGCGCCGGCGGGCGCAGGGCGCAAACGCCCACCGCGATCGGGTCAGTCGCCGGCCGGTGCAGCACCTGCGTCGGCGCCCTCGACGGTCTCGCCGAGCCGGGCGTCGGCTTCCGCCGGGTCCGCGTCGGCTTCCGCCGGGTCCGTGTCGGCTTCCGCCGGGTCCGTAGCGGCGTCGGCATCACGATCCGTCGTCCAGCCGCTGAGCGCACCCCAGCGGGCGTCGACCCCCGGACCGTGCGTGTGGTCGGGTTCGTCGTTGAGATTTGCACCGCACTCGGGGCACAGCCCGGCGCAGTCCTCACGGCACAGCGGGGTGAACGGCAGGTCGAGCACCACCGCATCCCGCAGGGTGGGCTCGAGGTCGAGCAGTTCTCCCTGCATCCGGGCCAGGTCCTCGTCGTCGTCCGCCACGCTCTGGTCCTCATAGACGAAGAGCTCCTGGATATCGACCTCGAGGTCGTCCTCCAGTGGCGTCAGGCAGCGCGAGCACTCCCCCTCGAGCCGGACGGTGGCCAGACCGCTGACCAGTACGCCCTCGGTCACCGACTCCATCCGCAGGTCCAGGTCGACCGGGGAACCGGTGGGGATCCCGATGACAGCATTGCCGATGCCCTCCGGGGCGGGGACGGACTCATGGACCTGACGAAGGGCTCCGGCGCGCCGCCCCAGATCATGGGTGTCGAGGACGAGCGGAGAACGGGCGTCCAACTGGCCGGCGGACGGGCGGTGGGTGGTCATGGCGGGAGTCTATGTCGCCCCCGCTCCCCACCGAGCCTTCTCCTCACCGGGTCTTCTCCCCTCACCGGCCTCGACGCCGGTCCGCACCACCGGCCCGCGGCCAGCCCACACCGCCGGCCTGCACCACCTGCGTGCACCGCCGTGCAGGGCACTGTCTGCACCCTCTCCTAGGCTTGCTGCCGGACGGGACGCGCGGGCCCGGCCGGGAGGAACGACCGATGGCAGCATCGACGGCAGCACTGGGGGGCTGGCGGTCCGAGGCGTACGCGGCGCTCGAGCAGCGGATCGGGCTGGTCGTCGGGGCCCAGGAGAAGGCGTTCCATGCCCTGGGGATCCACACCGTCGGCGAACTGATGCACCATGTTCCCCGCCGGTATGTGGTCGGCACCGAGCTCAGTGACCTGTCGGACCTGCAGGTCGGCACCCACGTCGCCCTGTTGGCCCGGGTCGCGGACGTACGGCCCCATCTCGGCCCACCCGGCCGGAAGAGCCGTGGCCGGCTCGAGGTGCAGCTCACCGACGGCCGCAACCGGCTGCCCGCAACATTCTTCGGGGCCAACCACCTGCTCGAGTGGTGGCAGCGCTCGCTGACGCCGGGGGCACGCGGCATCTTCTCCGCCAAGGTCAGCGAGTTCCGGGGCCAGCCCCAGCTCAGCCATCCGGACTACGTGATCGTGGACGAGAACGGCTTCTTCGTGGCGGGTTCCGACCGGAACCGGTCGATGGCCAGTGTGTTCCGCGGCGGCCCGATCGGGATCTACCCGGCGAGCGCCAAGCTGCCCACCTGGGACATCGCCGAGGCGGCCGGGCTGGCCCTGCACGCACTGGGTGACCTGGCCGATCCCTGGCCGGACTGGGTGCGCGAACGGGCGGACCTGCCGCCGCTGGTCGAGGCGCTGCGGGCGGTGCATCGTCCCGCCGAACTGTCCGAGGTCACCACCGGGCTGGAACGCCTCGCCTTCGACGAGGCCCTCGAGGTCCAGCTCACGATGGCCTACCGGCGGGCGGACCACTCCCGGCTGGCCGCCACGCCGAGACGTGCAGCCGCCGATGGGCTGCTGAGCGCCTTCGACGAGCGGCTGCCGTTCCGCCTCACCGCCGGACAGCAGCAGGTGAGCCACGAGATCGAGGACGACCTCGCCGGCGACCTGGCGATGCAACGGCTGCTGCAGGGTGAGGTCGGCTCCGGCAAGACCGTCGTGGCCCTGCGGGCGATGCTGACCGTCGTCGACGCCGGCGGTCAGGCCGCTCTGCTGGCCCCGACCGAGGTGCTGGCGGTGCAGCACTTCCACTCCATCACCACGATGCTCGGTGACCTGGCGGCCGGTGGCATGCTCGGCGGCACCCGGGTGGTGCTGCTCACCGGGTCGATGACCACCGCGCAGAAGAAGAAGAGCCTCCTGGCACTCGCCTCGGGCGAGGCGGGGATCGTCATCGGCACCCACGCCCTGCTCGCGGAGGCGGTGCAGTTCGCCGACCTCGGCCTGGTGGTGGTGGATGAGCAGCACCGCTTCGGGGTCGAGCAGCGCAACGCCCTGGCGGCGAAGGCCGACCTGCATCCGCACGTGCTGGTGATGACCGCCACCCCGATCCCTCGCTCGGTGGCCCTGACGATCTACGGCGACCTGGAGGTGTCCACCCTGCGGGAGGTGCCCGCCGGCCGGTCCGAGGTCACCACGACGGTGGTCGACGTGGAGGCGCATCCCCGCTGGGTCGACCGGGCCTGGGAGCGGGCCCGCGAAGAGGTCGCGAACGGCCGCCAGGTCTTCGTGGTGTGTCCGCGGATCTCACCCGAGGCAGAGGCGTACGACCCGGCGAACGGTTGGTCGCTGGAGGAGGTCGTCGACCGGCTCGCCGGCACCGCGCTCGGCCAGGTGCGGATCGGTGTGTTGCACGGCCAACTGCCGACCGAGGAGAAGGACCGGGTGATGGCGGGGTTCGCCGCCGGCGACATCGACGTGCTGGTGGCCACGACGGTGATCGAGGTGGGCGTCGACGTGCCGAACGCCTCGATGATGGTGATCTGCGACGCGGGGCGGTTCGGCGTCTCCCAGCTGCACCAGCTGCGCGGCCGGATCGGCCGGGGCCGCTTCCCCGGCCTGTGCCTGCTGCTGGCCGCCACCCGGGAGGAGGACAGCATGGCCCGGCTGGAGGGGCTGGCCGCCACCCGTGACGGCTTCGCGCTGGCCGACCTCGACCTGCAGCAGCGCCGCGAGGGCAATGTGCTGGGCACCGCCCAGGCGGGCTCGCACACCGGCCTGCGCCTGCTGAACGTGACCCGGGACGCGGACCTGATCGGGCTGGCCCGCGACATCGCTGAACAGGCGGTCCGGGACGACCCGGACGGTGCCACACCGGGGTTCCACGACGCCATCCGGCGGATGGAACTGGTCAGTCTCGACGAATGACCCGGAACCTCTGATGCGGGACGCAGAGCCCCACCGCATGACATGGTGCCCGCGGCACGTGACCCGGAGCGCCGACGCAGCACACGGCGGCACATGACGCGGCGACCCCCACATGACCGCGGCCGTTCGCGACACGACCGCGGTGACCTGCCGAACGGCGCCGCCAGGCGAACCTCCCGCCAGGCGGATCTCAACGGTGCCGGAGGGCAGACCTCAGAGGTGCCAGGCCTCCGGCTCGTCGCCGAAGTGGAACCGCCGGCCCGAGAGGTAGTTCGGCCGGATCCGGACGTAGGTGGTCTTGATGGTGGGGACCCAGGGCCGCAACGGCAGCTGCTCGACCGCCGCGATCTCGTCCGGGTCCTCGAGCACCTCGGCGTCGCCGTGCACCACGATGCTCCAGCCGCCCTGGTCACCGTACGAGTCGACCTCGAAGGCCACCCGGGAGTTCACCGTGAGCTCGAACAGCTTGCTGCCCTGGGCAGTCCGGAAGACGACCGACTGCCCGTCCAGCACATAGTTCACCGGGAACATCTCGATGTCGTCACCGATCGTGGTCGCCAGACGCCCGATGGGCTCCCGACCCAGGAGGTCCCAGGCCTCCTCGTCGCTCATCACCGTGATCGCGTCGTTCTCCACGTATGCCATGACCGTCCACCCTCCGTCGCCGCGGTGACCTGACGACCCCCGTGGCCGCATCGCACCGGTGATCCGGAGTCTAGTCAGGCCATGGGCCAGGAAGGCCGCCCTCGGTAACCTGTCGGGTGTGACTCGCATCATCGCCGGGACCCGCGGGGGCCGCCGGCTCGCCACCCCGCCCGGTGCCCGTACCCGGCCGACCACCGATCGCGTCCGTGAGGCGGTGTTCTCGGCGCTGGAGTCGTGGTCGGGGGACGGTCTGGAGGGGCTCGCCTTCCTCGACCTCTACGCGGGGTCCGGGGCGATGGCCCTGGAGGCGGCGAGTCGCGGGGCCACGCCGGTGAGCGCGGTGGAATCGGACCGGCGCACCGCCGACCTGGTCCGCCGCAACGCCCGCGACCTCGGGCTCCCGCTGGACGTCCGGACGCTCCCGGTCGCCGATCTGCTCGCCGGCCCCGCCCCGCGCGCGTACGACATCATCTGGGCCGACCCGCCCTACCCGGTCCCGACCGACGAGCTGGAGCGGGTGCTCGGCGCGGTGTGGGCCTCCGGCTGGCTGGCCGCCGACGGGCTACTGGTGCTCGAGCGCTCCTCCCGCGACCGCGCCCCTCGGTGGCCGGACCGCGTGGACGGTTGGTCGCGCCGCTATGGTGAAACCACGATCCACTACGCCCAGGAGGCTCGGTGAAGGTCATCTGTCCCGGCTCGTTCGACCCGGTGACGCACGGCCACCTCGACATCATCGAGCGGGCCGCCCGGTCCTTCGACGAGGTGGTCGTGGGCGTCGGCCGCAACACCTCGAAGAACGGCCTGTTCACCCTGGACGACCGGCTGGCCATGCTCAGCCAGGCCTGCGCCGACCTGCCGAACGTCGTGGTCGATCCGATCGACGGACTGCTCGCCGAGTACTGCCGGACACACGGCATCGGCGCCATCGTCAAGGGCCTGCGGTTCGCCTCCGACTTCGACTACGAGCTCCAGATGGCCCAGATGAACAAGCAGCTCACCGGGGTCGAGACGATCCTGCTGCCGACCGCGGCCCAGTGGTCCTTCGTGTCCTCCACGCTGGTCCGGGAGATCGCCCTGATGCACGGCGACGTCTCGACCTTCGTCCCGGACTTCGTCGTCACCGCGCTGACCGCCCAGGCCGACCGGCAGCGGACCGCGGGCGCGCCGGGCGACCCGCAGCGGACGGCGAGCAGCCGGCTCACCGACGTCCCGGCCGCATCCGCCGGGGACGCCACATCCGCCCGGGACAACGGAGACAACGGGGACGCCGCAGCGGACGGCCGGCAGGTGACCTCATGACCGACGGCTGGGGCCGACTCGATGACCGGGCCGTCGACTGGCTCGACCGCCTCCTGACCCGCGACACGACCAGCCGGCTGTCCAACCTGCCGGTGGCCGAGCTGATCGCCGAGGAGTGCCGCTCCCTCGGCATCGCGGTGCAGCTGTGTCCCGACGCCACCGGCCGCAAGGCGAACCTCGTCGCCACCCTGCCCGCCGCCGACGGCTGCACCGACGGCGGGGTCGCGCTCAGCGGGCACATGGACACCGTGCCGGTCGACGGCCAGGTCTGGAGCTCCGACCCGTATCGTCCGCAGATCCGCGAGGGTCGGCTCTACGCCCGCGGCGCCGCGGACATGAAGGGCTTCCTCGCCCTCGTCACCGCCGCCCTGCCGCGGTTCGCGGCCGCCCGGCTGAGCGAGCCCGTGCACCTGGCGTTCACCTTCGACGAGGAACTCGCGGCCCGCGGCGCCGTCCGGATGACCGGTGACCTGGCTGCTCTGGGCGTACGCCCCCGGGTCTGCATCGTCGGGGAGCCCACCTCGATGCGGGTGATCACCGGGCACAAGTCGGTCACCATCGTCCGGATCGACGTCCGGGGCCGGGCCGCCCACTCCTCCTTGCCGGCCACCGGATGCAACGCGGTGGAGTACGCCGCCCGGATGTGCACCGCCTTCCGGGCCATCACCGACGGCTGGCGGGAGCACGGACCGTACGACCCCGACTACGGCGTGCCGTACTCCACCGGGGGCATCATGACGATCGAGGGCGGCACCGCCCGCAACATCGTCCCCGAGCGGTGCCGTGTGGTGCTGGAGTTCCGCACCGTCCCCACCCTGGACCCCGCCGACGTCGTCACCCGGCTGCGAGCGGAGGCCGCCGACCTGACCCGCGCCATGCAGGCCGAGCAGGCCGGCACCGGGGTCGAGGTCGTCGTCGAGGATTCGGTCCCGGCTCTTTCGGCCGCTGCGGACTCCCCCGCCACCCTGGCGGCGATCGCGTACGGTGGGATCCCCAGCGACGAGCACGTGACCTACGGCACCGACGGAGGCGCCTTCCACGCCGCAGGGATCGAGACAGTCATCTGCGGACCCGGCGACATCGCCCAGGCCCACGGAGCCGACGAGTACGTCGACATCGCCCAGCTCGAGGCCTGCCAGGACTTCCTGGCGACGATGCTCGACCGCCTGTCCGTGGCCGACTGAACCGCGATTTCCCAGATCGCGGACGGGTCGGCTATTCTGTACCGGTTGCTTTCGTGCCGTGATCCGTACGGTACGACGTGACCGACACGTTTCCAGAAGGAGAACCACCAGTGGCTGCTGTATGTGACATCTGCGCCAAGGGCCCGGGCTTTGGACACAACGTGCCCTGGTCGAAGAAGAAGACGAACCGTCGCTGGAACCCGAACATCCAGCGCGTCCGCGTGACGCTGAACGGGACGACCAAGCGCATGAACGTGTGCACCTCGTGCCTCAAGGCCGGCAAGGTCTCTCACTGACCTCGCCGTCGTGACGGGACTCCCGACGGGTCCTCGTCACACCGTCGCTCCCCGGTGGAGCGACACCCTGCCGGCACGAGCCGGCAACCTGTCCCCCCTGCCGTTCGATCGGCCGCGGAAGCCCAAGAGCTGTGACCACTCAGCGCCGCGCAACGGGAACGACGAAAGGAGTGCAGCCATGGATGCTGCCGAGAAGCAGAAGATCATCGATGAATACGCGACCCACCCCGGCGACACCGGCTCCCCGGACGTCCAGGTGGCCCTGCTCACCAAGCGCATCGCGCACCTGACCGAGCACCTCAAGGAGCACAAGGGAGACCACCACTCCCGACGTGGCCTGATGCTCATGGTCGGCCAGCGCCGTCGCCTGCTGAACTACATCGCGAAGAACGACATCGAGCACTACCGCTCGCTGATCGCGCGGCTGGGCCTGCGTCGCTGACGCTGTCCCCACGATGAGAGGCGGTCCCTACGGGGCCGCCTCTCGTCGGTGTCGGGGCTCGTGGTTGTCACGGCGCGTCGTGCCGCGGCACCGGTCATGGAACCCGACCGGCCCGACCACCTGCCCCTATGCCCGCGACGGCCACGCGCCGACGGCGGCAACGCCCGGCCCCGCACGGGAGGATCACAGCCGGGTCACGCAATGAATCGACCTCACCGGCCCGGTCGGGTAGAATCAGTCCGGTCTGTGACCATTTCACCGGTCATCGACACCACGTCCACAGCCGTTCGCAGGGCCCGGTCGCTTCGGGAGTCCTCGGTCCTCGGTAGTGGTTCTCGGGAAACGCCCGTGACTCCGGTCCTCCGGTGGTCGCCGAGCGGCGTACGCCCGCGGACCTCGATCGAAGACCGGTCTCCGTACACGGACCGGCCGTGTGTCCTGCGGCGTACACGAAAGGAGTCCCCATGGAGGGACCCAACGTCCATTTCTCCGAAGCCATCATCGACAACGGCACGTTCGGCAAGCACGTCGTGCGCTTCGAGGTCGGCGCGCTCGCCCAGCAGGCCGACGGCTCCGCGGCCGTCTACCTCGACGGCGACACCATGCTGCTGTCGGCCACCAGCGCCGCGAAGCACCCCCGCGAGGGCTTCGACTTCTTCCCGCTGACCGTCGACGTCGAGGAGCGGATGTACGCGGCCGGCAGGATCCCCGGCTCGTTCTTCCGTCGTGAGGGCCGCCCCGGCACCTCCGCCATCCTCACCGCGCGCCTGATCGACCGCCCGCTGCGCCCGTCCTTCGTCAAGGGCCTGCGCAACGAGGTCCAGGTGGTCATCACCGTCCTGGCGCTGAACCCGAACGTCCGCTACGACGTCGTCGCGATCAACGCCGCCTCAATGTCCACCCAGATCGCCGGCCTGCCCTTCTCCGGCCCGATCGGCGGCGTCCGCGTCGCGCTGATCGGCGACCACTGGGTCTGCTTCCCGACCGTGGAGCAGGACGCCGAGTCCACCTTCGAGATGGTCGTCGCCGGCCGGGTGCTGCCCGACGGTGACGTCGCGGTGATGATGGTCGAGGCCGGTGGCGGCGAGCACATGGTCGACCTGATCAAGGCCGGCAAGAAGGCCCCGACCGAGCAGGTCGTCGCCGAGGGCCTGGAGGCCGCCAAGCCGTTCATCAAGGTGCTGTGCGACGCGCAGGCCCGCCTGGCGGCCGAGATGCCGAAGGAGCAGCGCGAGTTCCCCGTCTTCGCCGACTACGGCGACGACGTCTACGCGGCCGTCGAGCAGCTGGTCGCCGACGAGATGCGCGAGGTGATGGCGATCCCCGCCAAGCTGGAACGCCAGAACCGCGAGGACGCCCTCAAGGCGAAGGCCGTCTCCTCCCTCGCCGCGACCTTCCCCGACCGCGAGGCCGAGATCAAGGCCGCCTTCAAGTCGGTGCAGAAGAAGATCGTCCGGCACCGTACCCTCACCGAGGGCGTCCGGATCGACGGCCGCGGTGTGCGGGACATCCGCGCGCTGTCCGCCGACGTCGAGATCATCCCCCGGGTGCACGGTTCGGCGCTCTTCCAGCGCGGCGAGACCCAGATCCTGGGTGTCACCACGCTGAACATGCTCGAGATGGAGCAGAAGATCGACACGCTGGCGCCGGAGAACTCCAAGCGCTACATGCACCACTACAACTTCCCGCCGTACTCCACCGGTGAGACCGGCCGGGTCGGCTCCCCGAAGCGTCGCGAGATCGGCCACGGTGCGCTCGCCGAGCGCGCCCTGGTGCCGGTCCTCCCGAGCAAGGAGGAGTTCCCGTACGCCATCCGCCAGGTCTCGGAGGCGCTCGGCTCCAACGGCTCCACCTCGATGGGCTCGGTCTGCGCCTCCACCCTGTCGCTGCTGAACGCCGGCGTGCCGCTGCGCGCCTCGGTGGCCGGCATCGCGATGGGCCTGATGAGCGAGGAGATCGACGGCGAGACCAAGTACGTCGCGCTGACCGACATCCTCGGCGCTGAGGACGCGCTGGGTGACATGGACTTCAAGGTCGCCGGCACCCGTGACTTCGTCACCGCGCTGCAGCTCGACACCAAGCTCAACGGCATCCCGTCCGAGGAGCTGGCCAAGGCGCTGCTGCAGGCCAAGGAAGCCCGGATGACCCTGCTCGAGGTGATGGGTGAGGCGATCGGCGAGCCGGACGAGATGAGCCCGTACGCCCCGCGGATCATCACCATGCACGTGCCGGTCGACAAGATCGGTGAGGTCATCGGCCCGAAGGGCAAGGTGATCAACCAGATGCAGGAGGACTCCGGCGCGAACATCTCGATCGAGGACGACGGCACCATCTACATCGGTGCGACCACCGGCGAGTCCGCCGAGGCCGCCCGCTCGATGATCAACGCCATCGCCAACCCGACGATGCCCGAGGTCGGCGAGCGCTACCTCGGCACCGTCGTCAAGGTCGTCAACTTCGGCGCGTTCGTCTCCCTGCTCCCGGGCAAGGACGGCCTGCTGCACGTCACCAAGCTGCGTGAGCTGAACGGTGGCAAGCGGGTGGAGAACGTCGAGGACGTCGTCAAGGTCGGCCAGAAGATCCAGGTCGAGGTCACCGAGGTCGACGACCGCGGCAAGCTGTCCCTTGCCCCGGTGGTCGAGAAGTCCGAGGCCACCGATCCCGAGCCGCAGGACGCGGACGAGGAGACCGAGGGCAACGGTGAGTCCGAGCAGGCCGCGTCCGACCGCGCCCCGCGTCGCCGCCGCCGCACCCACCGCAAGCCCGCCGAGGGCGGCGAGTCCGAGGACTCCGCCACCGAGGAGTGATCCTCGCCCCCATGGGTCAGCCCGCGTCGCCCCTCCGTCCCGGTACGGGAGGGGCGACGCCCTTTTCCCGCGCCGGCGGTCCCACGCCCGCCCGGGCTGATCCGGACTGCGGCCCTGCCCCGACCGCGCTGCCCAGGTCCGCGCCCGGCCCCGGCCGCGGCGGGGATGCACTGATTTCCGCCCGGCCCTTATCATCATGGGCAGGACCCGCGATCCGGGCCCGCCCCCTGTCCCGGAGGTCTCCCCTGTCCCGGAGGTTCAGCACCATCAACCGCCCGCTCCTGTCGGCCGACGATCTGGCCGGCGACCTGCGCCGTACGACCCTGCCGGGCGGACTGCGCGTCGTCTCCGAGCGTCTGTCCCACACCGCCGCATTCAATCTCGGCTTCTTCGTCGGAGTGGGCTCGCGCCGCGAGACCCAGGCTCTGCACGGCGCCTCGCACATGCTCGAGCACGTCCTGTTCAAGGGCACCCCGCGGCTCAGCGCCGAGGAGATCTCCGCCTCCATCGAGGGGGTCGGCGGTGATCTCAACGCGTACACCGCCAAGGAGCACACCTGCTTCTACGCCAGGCTGCTCGCCGAGGAGGCCGACCGGGCGGTCGGGGTGATGTCGGACATGCTCGCGTACTCGCTGATCCGGCCCGAGCATTTCGCCTCGGAGCGCACCGTCGTGCTCGAGGAGATCGCGATGGGCAATGACGACCCCGGCGACGTCGCCCACGACCTGTCCGCCCGGCGACTGTACGGGCGCAGCGGCCTGGCGAAGCCGGTCATCGGGTCCGTGGAGAGTATCCGGGCGATGGATCGCGATGCCGTGGTCGAGTACTGGCTGGCCCAGTACCGCGCTGACGACATCGTGGTGAGTGCCTCCGGCGCCGTCGACCACGACCGGCTGCTCGAGCAGCTCGCCACCCTCGACGAGGCGCTCGCCCAGCGGCAGGCACCGGCACTGTCCGCCGAGGGTGAGGCGGCCGCGGTCGCCGACCCGGGAGTCGTCGTGCAGACCCGTGACTTCGAGCAGCTCGAGGCGGTGATGTCCTGGCCGGGGCTGGCCCTGCTCGACCCGCGCCGGGCCGCCCTCGACGTGCTGGCCACCGTGCTGGGCGGCGGGATGTCAGCGCGACTGTTCGTCGAGGTGCGCGAGCGGCGTGGCCTCACCTACAGCATCGACGCCAGCGAGATCGCCTACACCGATGCCGGGCAGGTCAGCATCGAATGGGCCTGCGCCCCCGAGCGGCTCCAACAGATCGTCGACGTGGTCCGCGCGGTGCTGGACGACGTGCTGGCCCACGGCATCACCGGCACCGAGCTGGCCCAGGCCAAGGGGCAGATCCGCGGCCAGACCCTGCTCGGGCTGGAGTCCCCCGCGGCCCACATGTCCCGCAACGGGCGGACGGTCCTCCAGGACGACCCGCGGACCGTCGGTGAGATGCTGGCGGCCGTCGAGGCGGTCACGCTCGAGGACGTGCACGTGCTGGCCCGTGAGCTGTTCACCGTCGAGCCGACCCTGGCGGTGGTGGGCCCCTGGGACGAGGACCGTACGGTCTCGCTGGGCTGAGGATCGTACGGCCGGGCGGTCTCGGCTCACGCCGGGCTGAGGACCGTACGGTCTCGGTGCGCCGGAGCCGGCCCGTGATGAGCGTCCCGACGGATCAGGTCAGATTCGCCCGGGCGTCCTCGACCAGCCCGGAGAAGTTGCGGCGGTTGACCGGATCGGCGATCAGCGCGGTGAGGATCACCACGGCCCAGCCGGTCGCACGGTCCCAGATCGCCGCGTCGTACGGTCCGGCGGCCGTGGCGACCTCCCGGAAACGTGCGAAGCCCTCGGCGTCGAAGCTCAGCCGCCCGGTGGCCAGGTCGACCGCCGGATCGCCGGCGGACACATCGCCGAAGTCGATCAGACCGGCCAGTCGTCCGTCCCGCTGGATGATGTTGCGGGCGTGGGCGTCGCCGTGGATCCACAGCGGCGGACCGGACCAGTCCGGCGCCTGCCGGGCCCGCTCCCAGTGGTCCTGCAGGGTGGCGGTGTCGGCCGCGCCCAGGTAGCGCAGCACGGCGGGCCAACGGTCGGCGACAGCGGCGGCACGCTCGATCAGGGGCACGCCCCGGTACGGGTTGTGCGGCGCCTCCCGCGGTGCCGGGCGATGCAGCGCCGCCAACGATCGGGCCAGCGGCCCGGCGATGTCGCGCCGCTGCGGCACCGGCACAGTGGACAGATCCGTGCCGGGGATCCACGGCACGATGGTCCACCGCATCGGGAACACCGGACTGGGCTCCCCGCAGAACACCGGGATCGGCACCGCCACCCCGAGGTCACGCAGCGGGGACGTGGCGGTCGCGACCCAGGCGATCTCGTGCTCGATCAGCCGGGCGGCCAGCCGGCTGGTCGGGAGGCGGACGACATAACTGTCACCCAGCCCGAACATCACGTTGTCCCAGCCCTGGCCCAGCAGGGTGACGCGCGCGCCGGCCAGGTCGGCGAGCTCGGCGGGCAGCTGGGACGCCAGCAGCCCGCGGACCAGCGCCCGGTCGACGAGAGGGGTGTCCGGCACGGATCAGATTCCCAGCAGGTCCTCGATGCCCTCGGTCAGCCCGGGGCGGCTGCCGACGGCCCGGACCGCGGCCAGCACGCCGGTCATGTACGACGTGCGCGCCATCGAGTCCTCGCGGATCGTCAGGGTCTCGCCCGGGTTGCCGAGCAGCACCTCCTGGTGGGCGAAGAGTCCACGCTGACGGACGCTGTGCACGTGGACACCGTCCACGACGGCACCGCGGGCACCGTCGAGCTGGCTGGCGGTGGCGTCGGGGGACGGCGCCACGCCGGCGGCGGCCCGGGCCGCGGCGATCCGGCGGGCGGTGGTGACAGCCGTGCCGGAGGGGGCGTCGACCTTGTCGGGGTGGTGCAGCTCGATCACCTCGACGCTCTCGTAGAAGCGCGCCGCCTCGGCGGCGAACTTCATCATCAGCAGCGCACCGATGGAGAAATTGGAGGCGATGATCGCGTTCGTCCCCGGGTGGGCGGCCAGCCAGCCGCGGACCGTGTCGAGCCGCTCCGGGGTGAAGCCGGTGGTCCCGACGACACAGTGCACACCGTGCGAGATGGCCCACTCCAGGTTGCCCATCACCACATCAGGAACGGTGAAGTCGACCACCACATCCGCCGCCGCCACCGGGCCCCGGTCGTCACCGTGGTCCACCGTGGCCCCCAGCACCAGGTCGGGCGCCGCCTCGACCGCTGCCACGACCTCCCGGCCCATCCGGCCGTTGGCTCCGAACACCGCCACCGTCGTCATCATCTGCTCCTCTGTCATCCGTTGTCGTCAGTCGTCGTCGGCCATCATCAGTCGTCGGCGGTCGTTGCCCGGCGTGACGCCGAGATCCTTGCCCATCCGTCACCCGCCCGGCCAAGTCAGGTGGCAGGCCGGTCAGGTGGCCGACGCGGTCACGTACCGGGCCCGATCCGGCCTCAATCGGCGATCCGGACCCGCAGCCGCACCTGTCTGATGGTGAACGACCCGTCGTCGGAGGTGAACCGCTGGGTGGCACCGTCCGGACGCCAGCCGGCGGACTCCAGGAAGGCCCGCAGTGGGTCATCGGTGGTCCGGATCCACCAGGTGGCCGTACGGAACCCGTCGGAGCGCAGCGTGTCGATCAGCGCGTTCATCAGCCGTGAGCCGTGGCCGTTCCCCCGGGCAGGAGGATCGACGGCGAACTCCGCGACCATCCCGTCCGTCGGCTCGGCGTCCTCATCGTCGCTGGGTGCGGTGGCGGCGAACCCGACCACCCGCTCCCCCTCCAACGCAACCAGCACCCGGCAGCGGGCCTCGGGCGGCTGCACGATGGCCCCGTGCCAGGCGTCCACCATCGACGCCAGATCGGTGCCCGCCAGCAGCAGGCCCTGTTCGTCGGCGCTCCACTCCTGCACCCAGGCCCGACGCTGGAGCGGCGCGATGGCGGCCGCCTCGGCCGGCCAGGCGGTCCGGACGTGCAGCAACGGCGGGGGGTTGTCATTCACGCCTCCAGGCTAGACGGTGGGCGCGTAGCAGACGCGCATGATCACGCGGGCCTTGTCATCGGATGAGCCCCCGCCGGGGTTCGGTCGTCGGTCCACGTTCGCCGGACGGCTCCACCGGCCACCCGACGAGTCCAGCGACCAAAGGGGTGCGCCACCGGACGGGCCGCGTCCCACCCGGGGGTCCACCGACGCTGCACTGTCCCACCGACACTGCTGTCCGGGCTCACGGCCGCCACGCCAGTCGACGACCGGAGGGGCGAGCGCCGGTGGGCTAGGCTGTCCAGGTGTCCCCTTCCGGCTTGAAGACCCCGCCCGCCCTCGCTCCCGGCACCCTGCGTGTCATCCCGTTGGGCGGGCTGGGAGACATCGGGCGGAACATGACGAGTTTCGAGATCGACGGGCAGCTGCTGCTGGTCGACTGCGGCGTGTTGTTCCCCGAGGACGACCATCCCGGTGTCGACCTGCTGCTGCCGGCCTTCGAGCTCATCCAGGACCGCCTCGACGACGTGGTGGCGCTGGTGCTCACCCACGGCCACGAGGACCACATCGGCGCCGTGCCCTACCTGTTGCGTCAGCGTCCTGACCTGCCGCTCTACGGCAGCAAGCTCACCCTGGCGCTGGTCGAGGCCAAGCTCAAGGAGCACCGGCTGGCCCGCGAGGCGGTGCTGAAGGTCGTCGGCGACGACACCCGGCTGGAGGTCGGCAATTTCGACCTGGAGTTCATGGCGGTCAACCACTCCATCCCCGACGGGCTCGCCGTCGCGATCCGCACCGAGGGTGGCACCGTGCTGCACACCGGTGACTTCAAGATGGACCAGCTCCCGCTCGACGGCCGGATCACCGACCTGCGCCGGTTCGCCAAGCTCGGTGAGGAGGGCGTCGACCTGTTCATGACCGACTCCACCAACGCCGAGACGCCCGGCTTCACGCCGCTGGAGAAGGACATCGCCCCGGCACTGGAGCGCGTCGTGGCGACCTCGGAGCAGATGATCATCGTCACCTGCTTCTCCTCCCACGTGCACCGGGTCCAGCAGGTCCTCGACGTCGCCAGCCTGTACGAGCGCAAGGTCGTCTTCGTGGGCCGCTCGATGGTGCGCAACATGACCGTCGCCGCCGACCTGGGCTACCTCACCGTTCCCGAGGACACGCTGGTCGACCTCAAGGACATCGACAGCGTGCCGCGCCACGACCTGATCATCGTGTCGACCGGGTCCCAGGGCGAGCCACTGTCGGCGCTGGCGCGGATCGCCAACCAGGAGCACCCGGTCATCCACCTGGACCGCGGCGACACCGTGCTGCTGGCCTCCTCGCTGATCCCCGGCAACGAGAACGCGGTCTTCCGGGTGATCAACGGCCTGGCGAAGCTCGGCGCCACCGTGGTGCACAAGGGCAACGCGATGGTGCACGTCTCCGGCCATGCCAGCTCCGGCGAGCTGCTGTACTGCTACAACATCGTCCGGCCGGCCAACGCGATGCCGGTGCACGGGGAGCCGCGCCACCTGATCGCCAACGCCGATCTCGCGGTGGCGACCGGGGTGCCGCGGGACCGTGCACTGGTCTGCCAGGACGGTTCCGTGGTGGACCTGCGCAATCACCGGGCCCGGATCGTCGGCCAGGTCGACGCGCCGTACATCTTCGTCGACGGCACCACGGTCGGCGACATCTCCGAGAGCCAGCTGACCGACCGCAAGATCCTCGGCGAGGAGGGCTTCATCTCCGTCATCGCCGTGGTGAACACCCGGTCCAACAAGCTGCTCTCCGGGCCGGACATCCACGCCCGCGGGTTCGCCGACGACGACGCGATCTTCGACGAGGTCCGCGACGAGCTCGCCCATGCGCTGCGCCAGGCGCTGGAGCAGGACGTTGACGACGTGCACCGGCTGCAGCAGACCGTCCGCCGGGTCGTCGGCCGCTGGGTCAACAAGACCTACCGCCGCCGCCCGATGATCCTCCCGGTGATCATCGAGGCCTGACCCTCGGCGGTACGAGGGGCGAACGTCGCGGTTGCGTCGTTCGCCCCTCGTGTCGTTCGTCCCTCCAGCCGCGGCCCACCCTGGCCACAGGCCTTCGGTGTCGTCCGCCTCGTCTCGCGGGTCCCCCCCCCTCGCCCCGTCCGGCCCCGCTCATGGCGGGGCGGCGTCCGGTGTCAGGTCCCGGAGGCCGCCCGTCAGGACCGTACGGCCAGCACCTCGCGGATGCGCGAGACGTCGTCGCGCATCTGCTCGATCAGGGCATCGATGCCGTCGAACTTGACCTGCCCGCGGATCCGGGAGACGAATTCGACCCGGATCCGCACCCCGTACAGCTCCAGGTCGGTGCGGTCGAGGACGTACGACTCGACCCGCAGCTCGTGGCCGTCGAAGGTGGGGTTGCGGCCGACCGAGATGGCCGCCGGCATCGGCGCCTCGGCGGGCCGGTCGGGACGGTGCAGCCAGCCGGCGTAGACGCCGTCGGCAGGGGCGGCCCGCAGGTCGGAGACCAGCAGGTTGGCCGTCGGGAAGCCCAGTTCGCGCCCACGCTGGTCGCCGCGCACCACGGTGCCGGAGAAGCTGATCCGGCGCCCCAGCATGGCCTCGGCCGATTCGAGGTCCCCCTCGGCGAGCGCGGCCCGGATCCGGGTGGAGGAGGTGCGTTCCGCGCCGTCGGTGGTGTGCAGAGGGCTGCGGACCATGTCGATCGCGGTGACCTCGAACCGGCCCCTGCCGAGCTCGCGCAGGGTGTCGACGTCACCGGCGGCGAAGTGGCCGAACCGGAAGTTCTGCCCCACCACGACCCGGGCCGGGGACAGCGGCAGCAGGACGGTGGAGACGAAGTCCTCGGGGGTCTGCTCGGAGAACGCCTTGGTGAAGGCGACCACCTCCACCCGGTCGGCGCCGGCGCCGCGCAGCAGCTCGACCCGCTCGTCGAGGTCGCACAGCAGCTTCGGCTCGTGGCCGGGGCGGACGACGCTGAGGGGATGCGGCCAGAAGGTCATGGCGATGACGGGCAGGCCGGGCTCGAGCCCCCGGGCGTGCGCGAGGACCGCTCGATGGCCCAGATGGACACCGTCGAAATTGCCGATGACGACAACGCTCTGGCTCACACTTCTCCTCGTCCATCGGCGGTTGGGCTTGCCTGCCCGATCGTAGTCGCACCACCGCTGACGACATGACCGGCGACCGGGCCGTGGTGGTCCGGCCGGTCGTGTCGATCAGTGCGGCGCGAAGACGGCCTCGGGCCGTGCATCGGGACCGACCTGACGATACAACGCGAGGAAGGTCCCGTCCGGTCCGTAGAGCGCGGAGAGAGCCGCCGGGAGGGTCAGTCCGGGCAGGGCGCGCCCGTACCCGACCTCGTCGGCCGTCGACGCGTCGACCTGCAACCAGGGGAAGCAGGCACGGGCGGCCTCGTCCAGGGCCAGCACCGTCAGCCCGGGTCGCCCCTCACCCGACGCGGGCCCGACGTCGGGCCGCGCCCCGGCGGTCGCGTCCTCCGCCCGGCCATCACCGGGTGCCCCGGCGACCCGTTCCGGGACCGACCGAGCGGTCCGTTCCGGGAGCGACTGGGCGGTCCGGTCGGGGAGCCGTTGGGCCACCGCGAGGTCGAACCCGCCGACCCTGGTCCGGCGCAGGGCGGTCAGGTGTCCGCCGGTGCCGAGGGCGACGCCGAGGTCACGGGCGAGGGCCCGGACGTACGTCCCGGTGGAACACTCCACGGTGACGTCGAGATCGACCACGGCCACACCGTCCGCCTCGGTGTCGCGCCGGGCGAGGACCTCGAAGCGGGACACGGTCACCGGCCGGGCCGCCAGTTCGACCTGTTCGCCGGCCCGGACCCGGGCGTAGGACCGCTGCCCGTCGACCTTGATCGCCGACACGGCCGAGGGCCGCTGCGCGATGTCCCCGGTGAGCGAGGCCATCGCCGTGGCGATCACCTCGTCCGTGACGCCGGCAGCACCGGCGGCCGAGACGACCTCACCCTCGGCGTCGTCGGTGACGGTGGCCTGTCCCAGCCGGATGGTGGCGTCGTACGCCTTGTCGTGCAGGGCCAGGTGCCCCAGCAGCCGGGTCGCCCGGTTGACCCCGAGGATCAGCACCCCGGTCGCCATCGGGTCGAGGGTGCCGGCGTGACCGACCTTGCGGGTGCCGAGGATCCGACGGACCCGGGCGACCACGTCATGGGACGTCATCCCGGCGGGCTTGTCGATCACGACGAGGCCGGACGGCCCCTGGTCCCTCCCCCCGGCCACGGGTCAGTCGCGTTCGAAGAGGTCGGACGGGTCCACCGGGCCCGGCATGTCGGCCTGGTCGTCCTGGTGTGCCGGGTCCTCGTCGTCATCGACCCCTGCGTCGGCGGACCCGCTGTCCGTGGACCCGCCGGCCGTCGGCTCGAGGTGCACCGGCTTGTCCTCCACCGCCTCGAGGTGCACCGGTTCGCCGTCCGTCGGCTCGTCCTCGTCCTTGCGGCGGTACGGGTCGGACTCCCCGGCGTACGTGGCGTTCTCGCGCTGCTCGGCGAGCGCGGCGTCACCGGCCTGGGCGCGGGCCAGCAGGTCCTCGATGCTCGCGGCGGACTCCGGCAGAGCGTCCAGTACGAAGGCGATGGACGGCGCGTAGCGCAGCCCCAGCCGCTTGCCGACGGTCGACCGGATCAGGCCGGTGGCGGACTTCAGCGCGGCCGCGCTCCCGGCCCGGGCCGCATCGTCGCCGTAGACGGTGTAGAAGACTGTCGCCTCGCGGGTGTCGCCCGTGAGACGTACGTCGGTGATGGTGACGAAGCCGAGGCGCGGATCCTTGATCCGCTTCTCGAGCATCTGGGCGACGATCGACTTGATCTGGTCGGCCAGCTTCAGCACGCGCGGGTTCGGCATGCCGCTTTCCTTTCGTTCAGTGCGGACGACATGAGGGGCGGGGCCCGGGGGGCCCCGCCCCTCACCGTCGCGTCGTACGACCCTCACCCGGTGTCCTCACGGACCATCCGGGTCGGTTCCACCGGTGGTGGATCAGTCGCGCGGCTTCTCCCGCATCTCGTACGTCTCGATGATGTCGTCCACCCGGATGTCCGAGTAGCCGCTCAGGGTGATGCCGCACTCGAAGCCCTCGCGGACCTCGGTGGCGTCATCCTTCTCGCGACGCAGGGTGTTGATCTCCGTGTCGGCCACGACGACGCCGTCACGCAGCAGTCGCGCCTTGGCGTGACGTCGCATGATGCCGTTCTGCACCATGACACCGGCGATGATGCCCGCCTTCGAGGACTTGAAGATCTGGCGGATCTCCGCCTGACCGAGCACGACCTCCTCGAAGATCGGCTTGAGCATGCCCTTGAGCGCAGCCTCCACCTCGTCGATCGCCTGGTAGATGACCGAGTAGTAGCGGATGTCGACGTTCTCCTGGTCGGCGAGCTGGGTCGCCTTCCCCTGGGCACGCACGTTGTAGCCGATGATGACGGCACCCGAGGCCGAGGCCAGTGTGACGTTGGTCTCGGTGATCGCACCGACACCGCGGTCGATGATGCGCACCGAGATGTCCTCGCCGACGTCGATCTTGAGCAGTGCGTCCTCCAGGGCCTCGACCGAACCGGCCGAATCGCCCTTGAGGATGAGGGCCAGTTCCTGGACTTCGCCCTTCTCCATCTGCTCGAAGATCTGGTCCAGCGTCTTGCGACGTGCACCCATCGCCTGGGCGGCGGCACGGTTGCGGGCCTCCCGCTGCTCAGCGATCTGGCGAGCCATCCGGTCGTCCTCGACGGCCAGGAAGGTGTCACCCGCACCGGGCACCGCGGTCAGACCGAGCACCTGGACCGGCATCGACGGCGGGGCAGTGTCCACGAGCTCGCCGTTGCTGGCGATCATCGCCCGGACGCGGCCGTGGGCCGCACCACACACGACGGAGTCGCCGACGTGCAGGGTGCCGCGCTGGACGAGCACGGAGATGACCGGACCGCGGCCCTTGTCGAGGTGCGCCTCGATGGAGACACCCTGGGCGGGCATGTCCGGGTTGGCGCGCAGGTCGAGCGACGCGTCGGCCGTCAGCACGATGGCCTCGAGCAGCTCGTCCAGCCCCTCCCCGGTCACCGCGGAGACGTTGACGAACATGGTGTCGCCGCCGTACTCCTCGGGAACCAGACCGTACTCGGTCAGCTGGCCACGGACCTTGGTCGGGTCCGCCGTCGGCTTGTCGATCTTGTTGACCGCCACCACGACCGGCACATCCGCCGCGAGGGCGTGGTTCAACGCCTCGATCGTCTGCGGCATCACGCCGTCATCGGCGGCCACGACCAGCACCGCAATGTCGGTCGACTTGGCGCCACGGGCACGCATGGCGGTGAACGCCTCGTGACCGGGGGTGTCGATGAAGGTGATCCGCCGCTCGCGGTCGTCCACCTCGGTCGCCACCTGGTAGGCACCGATGCTCTGGGTGATGCCACCGGCCTCCTTGGCCACCACGTTGGAGTGGCGGTAGGCGTCCAGCAGCTTCGTCTTGCCGTGGTCGACGTGACCCATCACGGTGACGACCGGCGGACGGGCCTCGAGGTCCTCCTCGCCGCCCTCGTCCTCACCGAACTCGATGTCGAAGGACTCCAGCAGCTCCCGGTCCTCGTCCTCGGGCGAGACGACCTGGATGTTGTAGTCCAGCTCGGCGCCGAGCAGCTGCAGCGTGTCGTCGGCCACGGACTGGGTCGCGGTCACCATCTCACCGAGCGAGAACAGCACCTGCACCAGGGCCGCAGGATCGACACCGATCTTCTCGGCCAGGTCGGACAGGGACGCGCCACGACGCAGCCGGACCGTCGCGCCCTCACCCTTGCGGATGCGTACGCCGCCGATCGACGGTGCTTCCATCTCGTCGAACTCTTGACGACGCTGCTTCCTGGACTTGCGTCCACGACGCGACGGGCCACCGGGACGCCCGAAGGCACCCTGCGTGCCGCCACGACCGCGGCCACCGCCGCGCCCGCCCTGCGGACCGCTGCTCGGCCCCGTGCCGGGACCGCCGCCGAAGCCACCGGCACGGCCCGGACCACCGGTCCGACCACGGCCGGGGCCACCGGCCCGGCCACGCGTGCCACCGCCGGCCGGAGCCAGCTGGGAGGAGTGGTGCTTGGGCATCATCGCCGGGTTGGGGCGCGGCATGCCTGCCGGTGACGGGCCGCCGGTGCGCGCGCCGGCCGGGCGCGGGCCACCGGGATGCTGCCCCGGACCGGGACGACCGCCACCGTCGGGACGACCACCGTCGGGGCGCGGACGCCGCTGCTGGGTGCCCATCCCCTGGGAGGACGCGAACGGATTGTTGCCGGGGCGCGGGCCACGACG
>NZ_JAYFNG010000022.1:0-3483 GCF_034933565.1 Raineyella sp. | reverse complement strand
TGCCGCCGATCATGAAGGCCAGCGTGCCGGCATCGGCGCCGCTGATGCCGCCCGAGACCGGAGCGTCGACCATCCGGAAGCCCTCCGTGGCGGCGGCGGTGTGCAGCTGGCGCGCGGCGGCGACATCGATGGTCGAGGAGTCGATCAGCAGGGTGCCGGGGGCCGCGTGGGAGAGCACGCCGTCATGGCCGAAGTAGACCGAGCGCACGTGGTCACCCTTGGGCAGCATGGTGAACACCACGTCGGCGCCGCGGACGGCGTCGGCGATCGAGGCCGCGGGGACCAGGCCGTTGCGGGCGGCCGCCTCGACGGCCTGCGGGTTGAGGTCGAAGCCGCGGACGGTGTTGCCGGGGGCTGCGGCCAGGTTGCGGGACATCGGCAGGCCCATCTGGCCCAATCCGATCCAGGCGATGGTGGTCATGCTGCGTACTCCTTCGAGGTGGTGTTGCGTCGCTCGGCGTCGAGGACACGGCGGTACTGCTCGTCGACCTCACGCAGGTCGATCCCACGGGTCTCCTTCAGGGACACCACGGCGACGAGGGTGACGACACAGGAGAGGGCGAGGTAGAGGGCGATCGGGACCCAGCTCCCGTACGTGCTGAGCAGGGCGGTGGCGATGATCGGCGCCAGCGAGCCGGCGACGATCGAGGTGACCTGGTAGCCCAGGGAGACACCCGAGTAGCGCATCCGGGTCGGGAACATCTCGGCCATGATCGCCGGCTGCCCCGCGTACATGAAGGCCTGGACGACCAGACCGAGGACGATCGCCGCCAGGATGACCCACTCGTTGCGGGTGTTGAACATCGGGAAGGCGATGAACGCCCAGACGATCCCCGCAATGGCGCCGGCGCCGTAGACGGGCTTGCGGCCGACCCTGTCGGTGAGCCGTCCGATCAGCGGGATGATCACGGCATGCACGGTGTGCGCGCCGAGCATCAGCAGGAGGACCGTGCTGGTGTCCATCCTGAGCTCGATCTTCATGTAGGTGATCGAGAAGGTCACGACGACGTAGTAGAAGATGTTCTCCGCGAACCGCAGGCCCATGGCGGTGAACACGCCGCGGGGGTAGCGGGTGAGCACCTCCTTGATGCCGTAGCCGCCGTCGTGGTCCTCGATGACCTCCGCGGCCGCGTCCATGAAGATCGGCGAGTCGGTGATCTTCGTACGGATGTAGTAGCCGATCAGGACGATCAGCGCGGAGAGCCAGAATCCGACGCGCCAGCCCCAGCTCTGGAAGGCCTCCGCGGACAGGGTGTACGAGAGGACGAGCAGCACCACGGTGGCCAGGAGGTTGCCGAGCGGGACGGCGGCCTGGGGCCAGGAGGCCCAGAACCCTCGGTCCTTGTTCGGCGCGTGCTCGGCCACCAGCAGGACGGCGCCGCCCCATTCGCCGCCGACGGCGAAGCCCTGGAGGAAGCGCATCAGGGTCAGCAGCACCGGGGCCAGGTAGCCGACCTGGTGGAAGGTCGGCAGGCAGCCCATCAGGAACGTGGAGACGCCGACCAGGATGATGGCCACCTGCAGCAGGTGTTTGCGGCCGTACTTGTCGCCGAAGTGTCCGAAGACCATGCCGCCCAGCGGGCGGGCGATGAAGCCGACGGCGTAGATCATGAAGGCCTTGATGATGCCGTCGAGCGGATTGCCCGTGTCGATGAAGAAGGCCTTGCCGAAGACGAGGGTGGACGCGGTGGCGAACAGGAAGAACTCGTACCACTCGACGACCGTGCCGGCCATCGAGGCCGCCACCACGCGCTTCATGCCGGCCGACCCCTGGGTCGGGGGCTCGGGGTGGGTCCCCGTGGGCGGAGCTGTGGGATCGATCATGTCGGTTCCTTGAGCCGGGACCCCGTCGCCATTGAGCGGGGTCGATGGCGACGAGTCTGGTCACCGCCGGCCGCGCAGCCAATGGCCAAACGCCCACCACGACTGTGCAAGAATGCACAGCCCTGGTCCCTTCCTGTCCCGATTTCGGCCGGGCAGGATGACGCCAGGAGGTCGCCGGTGCGTTCACATGCAGATGACGTGTTGCTGTTCCTGGAGGTGGTCCGGCACGGCTCCTACTCCGCCGCTGCCGCCGCTCTCGGGATCAACCACACCACGGTGGCGCGCCGGATCTCCGCGCTCGAAGCCACGGTCGGCGGCCCGCTGCTGTCGCGTGCCCGCGGCCGCTGGGAGCCGACGGAGCTCGGCCACTCGTACGTGGCGGCGGCCGAGGCGATCGAGCGTACCCTGGTGGACGTCGAGTCGGGGACCCGCCCGGAGCACCGCCTGACCGGGCTCGTCCGGGCGCTGGTCCCCGACGCGTTCGGGGCGACGGTGATGAGCGAGGTGGCCGGCGACCTGGCCCGGCGTGCGCCGGGGATCTCGCTGGAGCTGGTGCTGCTGACCCGCCCGATCCGGCCCTCCGCCTCGGGGGAGGACTTCCGGGTGGTGGTCGGACGGCCCACGGTCCCCCGCCACGAGAGCATCCCGATCGCCCGGTACTCCCTCGGCATGTACGCCTCGGCGGCCTACCTCGCCGAGCACCGGATCGACGCCCCCGCCGACCTCGACGACCATCCGCTGATCTACTACGTCGACTCCCTGCAGGACGTCAGCGCGCTCGACTTCACCTCGGTCGGGCGCTCGCAGATGCGCCGGTCGGTCAGCGCGACCAGTTCGCTGATCCACGTGCAGGCGACCCTGCGCGGGGCCGGGATCGGGCTGCTTCCCTGCTTCATCGCCGACCACGAGGCCGGGCTGGTCCGCCTGTTCCCCGACGCGTACGACCTGCCCGCGCAGTACTGGGTGGTCGCCCGCAAGGAGGCCCTGCGGCGCCCCGTCGTGGCTGCGGTCCTGGGCAGCATGGCCACCGCGGTCGAACGATCCGTCCCGGGGCTCACCCCGCTCCAGTGGCAGGACCTGCCCGATGCCGAGAAAGACACCACCGCCGAGCCACGATCATCTGCCGGGCCCCGGCCACCCGCCGAACCCCGACCAGCCGTCCGAAAGGAACCTCACTGATGAAGATCCAGGGAGCCGTCCTCACCGAGATCGGCCGGAGCCGGCCGTACGCCCGGTCCCGACCGATCCGGATCCAGGAGGTGGAACTCGACCCGCCGGGCCCCGGCGAGGTGCTGGTCCGCATCGAGGCCGCCGGTCTGTGTCACTCCGATCTGTCGGTGCTGGACGGCAACCGCGTCCGCCCGACGCCGATGCTGCTCGGCCACGAGGCGGCCGGCCGGGTGGAGGCGTTGGGTGAGGGGATCAACGACCTCGTACCGGGCCAGCGGGTCGTGATGGCCTTCCTGCCGCGCTGCGGGGAATGCGCCAACTGCCGCACCGACGGGCGGCTCCCCTGCACGCTGGGCTCGGCGGCCAACAACGCCGGCACGCTGCTCAGCGGCGGCAGGCGTCTGCACGCGGCCGACGGCAGCGACATCCACCACCACCTGGGCGTGTCGGGTTTCGCCACCCATGCGGTGGTCGACCGGCACTCGCTCG